>CAYHHX010000001.1:0-78865 GCA_964356545.1 uncultured Candidatus Saccharibacteria bacterium
AAATTGGTTTAATTGATTGGCCAGAAATAAAGCCAAGAGGAGTAAGAGATAGGGCATTTTTAGTATTTAAAAAACATCAAAAACCTCTTCACTTCACTAAAGTGGCAGAAATGATTGATAAACTTGGATACAATTTACCTAATAAAAAAACATATCCTCAAACAGTGCATAATGAACTTATCAAAGATTTAAGGTTTGTTTTGGTGGGCAGGGGAACATACGCTTTACAAGAATGGGGGTATAGCCCCGGCACAATCAAAGATGTGATTATTAAAGTTTTAGGAGAAAAGAATGAGGCTTTGCATAAAGATGAGATTGTAAAAGAAGTTCTTTTGCAAAGATTGGTTGCTAAAAATACAGTATTAATGAATTTGAATAATAAAAAATATTTTCAAAAAGATCCAGAAGGAAAATATTTTTTAAGTAAAACACAAACAGCATAGGCCATTAGTCGTCAGAAAACCAAAAAAACGCCTAGGGCGTTTTTTTGGTTTAAGTGACAAGTTGATTGTAAGTTATTATTGAGATATAATATGTTAATTAGGAGTAAAATTTATGACATATTTTTTTATAGGAATTAGCATCTTATTTATAGCTACTCTGATTTTTTATGTAGTGTTTTTTTCTCTGGTTTATTACTGGCACGAGAAAAAAACCACTTTTGTGGTGGTGCCACTTCTTTATACTTCTGAGTTTTTTTTAGTCGGTTTTTTAATTGTTTCTCTAATTTCAATCTTGCTTGAATATTTACCTCAAATATTAAAAATGTTTACTTAAATGGCTTCAAAATTACCGGCTCAATTATTTTGGTTAGAATGGGTTAAAAAAATAGCCTTAGACCCTTTTTGGTGGGTAGTTTTTATATTGTTTGTTTTTTGGGTACCGTTTTTAAGAGTTTGGTGGTGGTTGTTTACTCCATTATTTCTTTCTGTGCAATTAAGAACTCTTTATCTTTGGTGGCTAAACTGGGACTTTGCTTATGCAGAAATTGAATGGAAAGTGTTAGAAATAATTCCACCAAAAGAAGTTTTAATTCCTTTAAAGGCAATGGAAGATGTGTTTACAGTTGTATGGCCCATTTATGACTCAGGTAACTGGAGAGAAAGATGGTGCGAAGGCACACTAGATAATTCTCCCAGTTGGATGTCTTGGGAAATAGCCAGCATTGAAGGCCAAATACACTTTTATATCAGAGTTAATGCGGCTCATAGAACTCATGTTGAAACAGCTCTTTATGGTCATTATCCGGAAATAGAAATTAAAGAAGTTTCAGATTATACAAAATTAGTTCCTCAAAATGTTCCCAATGAAGAATGGGACCTTTATGGAGAAGATTGGACATTGGCTAACCCAGCTGCTTATCCTATAAAAACATACGAAAAATTTTTTGAACCGCAAGGTGAAAAAATTTCGGCAGAAGAAAAAAGAATAGACCCAATATTATCTTTATTAGAATTATTGTCAAAATTAGGTACCGGAGAGCATTATTGGCTTCAGTTTATTACTGTGCCAGTATTAGACCACGATGAACCAACATGGAGGAAAGAGGCAGAAAAAATAATTACAAAAATAGCTAAACGACCAGAAAAAAAGGAGACAACTCTTTTAGAAGATTTAATGTATGTGTTTAGGCAAGTGACCTTAGGGCCCGAAAAAGAAGGTTCAGGAGAAAAGGCGTCTTATAAGTGGGTGGATTCAGCAAAATCAGATGAAGGCGAAAGAGAAATGGTAATGACTCCGGGAGAGAGAGATATTGTCACTGAAATTGAAAATAAAATTAAAAAATCAGTTTTTAGAACATCTATAAGGGGCGTTTATGTTGCTAAAAGAGAGAATTGGAAATCTTCTAATAAAGCACTTGCCAGGTCATATTTTGCTCATTTTTCAACTATGAATTTGAATCGACTTAGTTTTAGTACTAAAACAAGGCCTAAAGTTCATTATATCTGGAGAAAAAGAAGGGTATTTTTACGGGCAAGAAGAATGTTTAAAAATTCTATTTTAAGATTTCCTGCGCTTTTTCCAGACAGACAAAGTATTTCAGCTATTTTAAGCACAGAAGAAATGGCAACAATATTTCACTTCCCAATGAAAATTACAGGTTTAGTTGCTCCAACCATGTCGAGAGTTGAGTCTAAAAAAGGAGGACCACCTCCTAATTTACCAGTTGAATAATATTATTTAGTTTATGAAAACCGATATAACATTTTTTGGGTTAACCAGTTTTCGCAATGCAAAGAAAAAATTCGGAATAAAAACCGACGACAGACGCCGTCATTTTTATGTTATAGGTAAAACAGGCATGGGAAAATCAAATATGATGGAGAATATGGCAATTCAGGATATACAGGCGGGTCGCGGAGTAGCTTATATTGACCCTCATGGAGAAGGAGCAGAAAAAATTCTTGATTTTGTGCCAGCCGAAAGAATTAATGATGTCATTTATATTAATCCTTCCGACTTAGATTACCCGATTGCTTTTAATGTTATGGAAAAGGTTGATTTTCGACATAGGCATTTGGTGGCATCTGGATTAATGGGAGTATTTAAAAAAGTTTGGCCTGATGTTTGGTCGGCCCGTATGGAATATATTTTAAATAATTCTATTTTAGCTCTTTTAGAATACCCAGATGCAACGCTTTTAGGAGTTAACAGAATGTTTGCTGACATAGAATATAGAAAAAAAGTGGTTGATAAAATTACAGATCCTATAGTTAAATCATTTTGGGTTACTGAATATGCCAGATACACTCAGAGATATGAAATAGAGGCAACGGCTGCTATTCAAAATAAAGTTGGACAGTTCATTTCAAATCCTTTAATCAGAAACATCGTTGGTCAAGTAAAATCAACCATTAATATGAGAGACATAATGGACCAGCAAAAGATATTGATTATGAATTTATCAAAAGGAAGAATAGGAGAAGATAATTCAAAACTTTTAGGAGCTTTGTTGATTACGAAATTACAACTTGGCGCAATGTCTCGCGTTGATATGCCAGAAGAAGATAGAAAAGATTTTTATCTTTATGTTGACGAATTTCAAAATTTTGCCACAGAATCTTTTACTAATATATTGTCTGAAGCCAGAAAATACAGGCTAAACCTTATTTTAGGTCATCAATATATTACTCAAATGGAAGAAACCGTCAGAGATGCTGTTTTTGGAAATGTTGGCACATTGGTTGTTTTTCGCGTTGGAGCCGAAGACGCTGAATTTTTAGAAAAAGAATTTAATCCAGAATTTACTGCCGTAGATTTATGTAATCTACCAAAATATAATATATATTTAAAGTTAATGATTGATGGAATAGCCGGTCACCCTTTTTCAGCAGAAACTCTTCCCCCGCCAATTTTAACAGATATATCAAATAAAGATAAAATAATTAAGGCATCTCAAGAAAAATATGGAGTTAAAAGTGAAATAGTCCAAGAAAATATTTCACGGTGGTCAGGTTTTTTAAAAGAAGAATTAGCTGAACAGCCAGTAAGGCCACCAATAAAAATAGAACAAAACACTAAAAAAGAAACAGAATTAGGCACAATAAAAGTTGTCAATTCAAACGAACAAATAACTCTTTACGACGCTATTTGTTCTATGTGTCAAAAGCCAACTAAGGTTATTTTTCAGCCAGAAGAAGGACGGCCAATCTATTGTAAATCTTGTTTAAAAAAGATAAAATCACCAACGAAAGAACTTGTTCCTCGCGAGCGAGAGCAGAATAATAATGCAGAAAAATTTAATAAAATAGAAAATATTCCTTTTCATAATCCTAAAAAAATACAATCGCAAAAACCAATAAGAAAAGAAATCAATTTATCTGATCTCAAAAAAGCATTAGAGGAGTCACTTGAAGATAAAGAACTATCTGCAGATACAGAAGATTTAGAAGTAGAAAAAATAGATAGTAAAAAACCAGATATTACACAGACAACAGAAGATAAGCTTAATCAGCAAAAAAAGGGAGTGATTAATCCAGGTCAGATAGTAAAACTTTAACTATTTTATTTATGTTCAAATCCGTAAGAGACTTTGATGTTGCAGAAAAAAGGGTTTTAGTTAGGTGTGATTTTAATGTTCCGTTAGATAATAATGGTAATATTTTAGATGATTTTAAAATTATACAAACTCTTGACACAATTAAGTATTTGACAAAAAACAACGCAAAAATAATTTTAATGAGTCATTTAGGTGAGCCAAAAGGTAAAGTGATAGATATTTTAAAATTAGATAAAGTAAAAGAAAAACTCGAAGAATTATTAGGCACAACTATTATAAAAACCGATGATTGTATTGGTAGAGAAGTTTTGCAAAAAGTTTCAAATTTAGAAAATGGTCAAATTTTATTATTAGAGAATTTGAGGTTTTATAAAGAAGAAACAGATAACGACTTAGCATTTGCTAAACAACTTTCACAATTAGGCGAGATATATATTAATGATGCGTTTGGTGACTGTCATAGAAATGATGCGTCAGTTGTGGGCGTGCCAAAGTTTTTACCGCACGGCGCAGGATTTTTGCTCGAAAAAGAAATCATAGTACTAGATAAAATTATGAAAAATCCAGAAAAACCAATGATAGTTATAATTGGCGGTAAAAAAGTAGAAACTAAAACAAAATTTGTTAATACAATATCTAAAGTGGCAGATTTTGTTATAATAAGCGGATTAATAAAAAAAGAAGCAATTGAAAAGAAAATAGAATTTAATTTTCCAAAAAAAATAATAGGACCAGAAGACTCTTTAGACGAGTTAGACATTGATGAAAAAACCATAGAGTTATTTAGAGAAAAAATATTAGTTTCTAAAACTATTTTATGGAATGGGCCTTTTGGTAAATTTGAAGATAATAATTATAAAAAAGGTACTTTGGAGATAGCTAAAGCAATTATCGAGAGTAAAGCGTATTCTGTGGTTGGCGGAGGAGAGACAATCGATTTTTTAAATAATGAGAGCTTGCTTTCAAATTTTTCACATGTTTGTACTGGAGGAGGAGCAATGCTACAATATTTGAGTGGAGATAAATTACCGGGCATTGAATCATTAGAAAATGACTAAATTTAAAAACTTAGAAAAAGTGGCAGAAAGAATTAAAAAAGCGGTCTTAAATAAAGAGCGTATTATTTTGTATGGAGATTCTGATTTAGACGGTATATCGTCGGTTGTTATTTTAGAAGAAACTATCAAAAATTTAGGCGGTGAAGTTTCTGCTGTGTTTTTTCCAGACAGGGAAAAAAATGGCTATGGCATTAACTCAAATGCTTTAGAAATTTTAAAAGATAAGGCTCCCGCCCTTTTTATTACATTAGACCTTGGTATAGGTAATATTAAAGAAGTGGAAATTGCCAAAAAATTAAATTTTGAAGTAATAATTATTGATCATCACGAACCTTTAAATAGTATCCCAGATATTCCTCTAATTATTGATCCCAAACAAAAAGATGATGATTGTCTTTTTAAAGGCATGGCTAATGTTGGAGTTACCTTTAAACTTTGTGAAGAAATTTTAGGAGATAAAATTTCAGAGAATCTAAGAAATAGTTTTTTAGAATTAGTTGCGCTAGGCACTATTTCTGATATGGTTCCTCAAATAGATGAAAATCAAAAATTTATTGAAGACGGGTTAAGGTCTTTAAAAAGCACATTTCGCCCGGCATTAAGGGCCTTTTTAAATGTTTTGGGAGAAGGTTATGTTTTTCAAGGAGCCATACAAAAGATTATTTCGGCTTTAAATGCAGCAGAAAGTATAAATTACCAAAATGATTCTTATTTACTTTTAACTTCTTCTTCTGCTGAAAAATGCAGAGAAATTGCAGAAGATTTAATTAATAGAACTAATTATAAACAACAAAAAATTAAAGAAATTACACAAGAAGTAGAAAGAAGAATTAATCAAAAACCAGATGCGCTAATTATTTTTGAAGGAGACCCTGCTTGGAAATTAACATTAGCAGGTTCTGTTGCTTCAATTATTGCCCAAAGATACGAAAAACCAACTTTTATTTTTAAAAAGGGAGATATAGAATCTTGTGGTTCTGTGAGAAGCCTTAAAGAAGGGTATAATTCTGTTGATGCAATGAAAACTTGCGAAGATTTTTTAATAACTTATGGCGGTCATGCCAAGGCGTCAGGATTTAGATTAAAAAACGAAGATTTAGAAAAATTTGAAAAATGCTTAAACGAATATTTTAAAAATAGAAATAATAAATAACTATTGAAAAGGTAGATAGATGAATGAAATTAAACTTTAAACACAGTTTTACATATTTAAACTTATATGTTAAACTTTAAATATAGATAATAGTATTAAAAGTTATGAAATCAACATTTAAGGCTGGTATATATAAACAGCAATTTGAGTATAAAAGTTTTAGTCCTCTCCCAATTAATAAACCTTTTGAATGGGAAGACAAAAAAATAAACATATTGTCTGATGAAGCAATGCGGCTTTTGGGTGAGCTTAACGCCTATTCTAGTCTTGTACCAGATGTTGATTATTTCATCCTTATGCATATTATAAAGGAAGCTACTACTTCAAGCAGAATTGAGGGCACAAAAACAGGTATTGATGAAGCATTGCTTTCAAAGGATGATATTAATCCGGAAAAACGCGATGATTGGAAAGAAGTTCAAAACTATATTGAAGCAATCAATTATTCTATTAAAGAATTAGATACTGTGGCTTTATCTATGAGGATTCTGAAAGGTGCACATAAAATACTTTTAACTAGTGTAAGAGGAGAACATAAAACACCTGGCGAAATACGAATAAGTCAAAATTGGATTGGCGGATCAAATTTAAAAGATGCATTTTTTATACCGCCCCATCCAGACGAAGTTAGTGAATTAATTTCTGATCTTCAACTATTTTGGCATAATAAAAATCTTCAAATACCATTGCTTATTAAAGTTGCTATGAGTCATTATCAATTTGAAACCATTCATCCATTTTTAGATGGTAATGGAAGAATTGGGCGTCTTTTAATGACTCTTCAATTAGTAGATGCTAAAGTATTAAAAAAACCAACTCTTTATCTTTCTGATTTTTTTGAAAGAAATAAAGGTTCATATTATGATTCTTTGACTATAGTTAGGTCTTCAAATAATATTGAACAATGGATTAAGTTTTTTCTATCGGGAGTCATTGAGATTGCCAACAAAGGCAAATTAACTTTCGAAAAGATAATAGAATTACGTCAAAAGTATGAACAAAAAATAATGAAATTAGGTCGTCGAGCAGAAATCGGTCAGCGATTTTTAATTGCATTATTTTCCCAGCCAATTATGAATGTCAATCAAATTGTAAAAGAATTAAATACTACTTTTCCTACGGCCTCAAAATTGGCTGAAGAATTCGAAAAGGTTAGTATTTTAAGAGAAGTCACTGGTTTTTCTAGAAACCGTTCTTTTGAGTTATTCGAGTATGTAGAACTATTTAGAAAATAAAAATTTAAAGATTAATTAAGAAATAAAAATATGGATTTGAGTCAATTGACGGAAGAAGATTTTAAAGTATATTTAATAAAAAAATTAAATAGAATATATAGTGGGTGGATTGATGGAGACAAAAATAATATTACAAACAAAACGGCCGATCTAATAAATGAACCGCTAAAATTTGCGATTGAAATAAAAGATGACAAAACATACAAACATAAGTTTCCTCCCTTGACTGGAGAAATGATCACTAGTGGACTAGATTTGAACAATAAAAGTGAACAGTTTAAGAATCATGCAAGAGATGCAAATAAAAAATTCAAAAATTATTTAAATTATAAAACAATACTTTTAATTCGTACAGAATTAATAAATATTCCTCTTGATGTTATCGGTTATATCTTTAGCGGTATGCAGAGATTTATTAAGCCAGGTAACCGACTCATGGAAATAGGAAGAAAAAATAAGTTCCTTTCTAAAACTAATACTACTGAAATAGGTTGCTATTTATTATTTGGGAACAATAACTATTTTTATATTGAAAATCCGAATGCAAGTTTACATAGAATTGTTTATGAAAATATTGTAGAAAAGATATTTCAAGAAAAATTAGAAAAAATAAGAATTAATTATAAAGTAAAATAATGAAGAAAATAATTATTTATACAGACGGAGGGTCGAGAGGAAATCCTGGTAAAGCGGCGCTTGGGGTTGTTTTTTGTAATGAAAAAGAACAGGTTATAAAAAAATACGGAGAATACTTGGGCGATAATTTAACAAATAATGAAGCAGAGTATTCAGCTGTAATTTTTGCCCTAAAAAAGTTTAAGGCGTTTTTTGGTAAAGCCGTAGCAGAAATTAGTGAAATTGAAATAAGATCTGATTCGGAATTATTGGTAAAACAAATGAATGGCGAATATAAAATTTTAGACGAAAAAATTCAAAAGTTTTTTATAGAAATTTGGAATTTAAAAATGGATTTTAAGGCAGTAAAATTTAAGTCTATTCCCAGAGAAAATAACAAAGAAGCCGATAGAATGGTAAACGAGGCCTTAGACGGCCACGCAGGGAGTCAAAAGTTATTTTAAATTCACATCTTGACAACCACCATTAATAGGTGTATAATTAAGTAGTAGTTAAGAATAGCACTTTTACAACATAAATTACTTGCAAGAAAACAGTCATAGCCAAAAGCTATTAAGAAATTGATAGTTTTTGGCTATGACTGCCAACTTCGGAAGTCAAGCACACACTTTTTTCAAGAAAAGGATGACGCCATGACAAAGCTCGTGACCGCATCGCAACAGCTCATGACCGACGGCCAGATCGACAACATCGTCGACAAGTTTCGTGCCGCCCTCCGCAAGCATCGTTCTGAGATTTCCTTGAACATTGCCCAGGAGATCGTCGGTATTGAGAACCTCGGCATGGAGTGCTACGAGCCGATTCGTAAGCATGTGGAAGCTCGGAGTAATCAGATTGTTCGTATCGTCAATGTCAATCGTATTCGTAGTGCGTAGGCAGCGCTCAATGCCACTGGTTGTGTGCAGTACATCGACCGTAAGGTCGTGGACAGCATGCCACGCGGCGAAGGCAAAGAAGTCGAAGTCGTATTCTTCAACCTCGGCCGATACATCAGCGACGCCGACCTCGACAAGGAGTACGAACTGCTTGGTTTCAAACCAGCAGATCCCTACTCTTTGTCCGCAGTCAACGAAGAAGATCAGGCATTTGCCGACACCAAGCCCAACGCCACTCATTGGAAGGACGAGAATGGCAAGTTGTGTTATGCCGCCTTCGACCGGTGGTTCGGCGTCGAGCGGTACGTGCGTGTCCGCCGCTTCGGCATTGGCTGGCGTGGCCACTGGTGGTTTGCTGGCGTCAGCAAGTAATCTTCAGGTCGTTCAGACTCTGAGAGTCTTCAGACTCGAAGAGTTGCCCTTGGTTTCTTGAACCTTCGGCAACAAAGTCCTGTTTTGCAATTGCAAAACAGGACTTCTTTTTTTTGTTTCAATATGATAATATAATAATCGGATAGTAGGCTATTATCAAGTCTGCGGTCAAGGCTTCAGACAACCCAATTCCATATTTCAGGATTGTGTAGATCGGCCTCCTAAAACATGGCAACACAAAGAAGATTAAAGGTGTGGTCTTAAAATTATACAGTCAAAACTTTATTGCTTGACAAAGGTGTTTTTAATTAGTACTATATAAATATCTTAACAAGATGAGTGATTGCTCTTTATTAAATTGAGGAGAGGAAAGTCCGAACACCATCCTGAACTGATTTATCAGTGAAGGATAAAATAGTAGTGGCTAACAGCCATCCATAGTAATATGCGAGGTGCGAACAGTGACGCCGAGTTTCGAAAGAAACAAGGCACCGAGTATATAAATTTATTTATGTGCGAGGTGAATTCAACTGAAAAGTTGAAGTGAAACGGCTAAATCCTTATTGGGTGCAAGAACAAAGTCCCGCCCCCTAAGCAGTTAATTTTTATCAGGAAAAACCTGAGAGAGCTCTAATAGATATATTTTTTTGAGTTCTTGAATTACAGCATAGGGGGCGGGATTAAAAGTAGTTCGCTTGAATCAAGAAGTAATTCTTGGTCTAGACAGATAATCACATAAAACAGAATTCGGCTTACGGTCTTGTTAAGATAACTAAAAACAGAGAATTTATCTCTGTTTTTAGTTTATAAAAGAGAGATAAAAGAATTGTAAAATCTAAAAAAAAAGATTAATATAAAAAACTATGGAGTTAAATCCAAATCCAGGTAAAAATTTAATCATTGAAGTTGATGGTAGAAAATTTGCCAGGTATCCTGTACGGACAAAATTAATAACACCAGAAGACAAAGACATCTCTTTGATTGTTAAAGAATATGTGGCCTTGCACCTTATGCCAAAAGATATTGTTTTTATAAGCGAAAAAGCTGTTTCTGTAACTCAGGGCAGGTCTTATCCTAAGAAAGAAATCATTACGACAAAAATGGCAAATTTTTTATCGCGTTTTGTAACAAAAACTCCAATTGGCATAGGACTAGGGTCGCCTGAAACAATGCAGTTGGCTATTGAAGAAGTAGGATTATTAAGAATTTTAGTAGCTTCTTTTTTTGGATATTTTTTTAAAATTTTTAATATTAAAGGAGTGTTTTATATAATAGCAGGAAGTAAAGTAAGGTCTATTGATGGAGCGGTTGAATATGCTATACCGCCATATAATACTTATGTTTCAAAGGGTCCGCTAAAAGCAAATAAGGTGGCAGAAAAAATTTCAGAAGTATTGAAAACGCCTGTTGTTATTGTTGACGCAAATGATTTTGGAGTAAATATTTTAGGGATTAGTCAAGGTATTGATAAAAAATTAATCGCTAAAATTATTAAAGATAATCCTTTGGGGCAGTCAGATGAGCAAACTCCCATAGGCATTATCCGGGAAATTTTTTAAAATAATAATGTTACGACAAGCAGAATTAAAAGATAAAGAAAAAATTTTAGATATTGTAAATGAATTATCTTTGGATATCTCCGATTTTATTTGGGACAAAGAAGAATTTGTGGATAAGCAAATTAAAAATGAAGAATATTTTATTATGGAAGATGAAGATAGATTAGTGGGGGTTATGAGCTTGCGCCAGCGGAGCAATAAGGTAAGCATTGAAACATTGGCGGTTAAGAAAGAATTTCAATCTAAGGGATTTGGTAGCAAATTTATAGAATTTGCCAAGCAATTTACTAAAGAGAGAGGATTTAAAGTGTTGCACGCCTATTCTTTTAGTGAGTACCAAGCCACTGATTTCTATTTAAAAAAAGGTTTTAAGGTTTTGGACCATGCGGGATATTATAAAAATCATAAATACGACTGTTTTGAATTAACATTATAATTTTTATCGTGATAAAAAAATTACTTAATATCCAAACAAAAAGCGTCAGTTTTGCCTCTTTAATTTTGGCAGGATCTTATTTTTTTTCCGCATTATTAGGATTGTTAAGAGACCGTCTTTTAGCTGGTAAATTTGGTGCGGGTAATGAATTAGACGTATATTATACTGCTTTCACTATTCCCGATTTTATTGTTTTAATTTTAATTTTTGGCGCGATATCGTCAGCAATTGTTCCCATATTTACTTCTTATATTAATAAATCAAAAGAAGAGGCATGGCATTATACTTCAGCCCTTTTAAATGTATTTTTAGTTTTTTTAATTATTACTTGTTTATTTTTTATAATCTTTACCCCCTTTTTTGTATCGTTAATTGCGCCGGGATTTTCAGAAAGTAAAAAGGAAATGACGGTAACACTGATGAGAATAATGTTTTTGAGCCCTATACTTTTAGGTACCAGTAATATCATTAGCGGTATTTTACAAGTGTTTCATAGATTTTTAGCTACCGCATTGGCGCCTTTAATGTACAACCTCGGGATTATTATTGGTATTGTATTTTTTACTCCAAAGCTTGGTTTGACAGGCCTTGCATGGGGGGTAGTGCTGGGCGGGATATTACACCTTTCAATACAGATTCCGGCTATTTTACACTCTGGATTCAAGTATACGCCTTTTAAGCCAGGTCAAAAAAAACTTGATATAAAGCACCCAGGGGTTATAAAAACAATAAAATTAATGCTGCCAAGGTCGCTAGGCTTAGGAGCTAGCCAATTTAATAATATTACTATCACGGCTATTGCATCTACTCTGGCCACTGGCAGTGTAGCCATATTTAATTTAGCAAATAATCTGGGTTCTATTTTAGTAAATGCTATTGCTATTTCACTTTCAACCGCTATTTTCCCAAAAATGTCTTTAGCGTATTTAAGAGAAGATAAAAGAGAATTTGAAAAAAAGTTTTCTTCGGCGCTTCGCCAAATATTATTTCTAATTATCCCAATTAGTATTTTATTGTTTATTTTAAGGGCACAAATAATAAGAGTGGTATTTGGAACTGGTAAATTTGATTGGCTTGATACAAGACTTACTGCTGCCTGCCTTGGTATTTTTAGCGTAGGATTATTTGCCCAGGGCATTATTTTTATTTTATCAAAAACTTTTTACGCCGCCCACAACACAAAAATTCCCGCATGGATAAGTTTTATTGCTGTTGTTTTTAACATTTCTGCTAGTATTTTTTTTGTTAAGCTTTTAAATGCTTCCGGAACATTTTTTAATTTTATGCAAAATATATTAAGGCTTGAAGGCATACATAATATTAGTATAGTCGGGTTGTCGCTGGCATATTCAATTACCGTAATTTTTCAAGCCAGTTTACTTTTATATTTCCTTTATAAAAAATATAAAACATTCAGGATAAAAGAAATATTAGGTTCTGTGTATAAAATTTTATTATCAAGCGCAATAATGGTAATTTTTGTGCTTTTGGTCAGACAATCATTGGTAAATTATAATTTTATCCAATTGCAGACATTTTTCGGGGTATTTATGCAGCTCGTAATATCGGGCACAGTTGGCGCATTTTTTTATATTATTACCGCTTACTTTTTCAAATCACCTGAATTAAAAACAATTAAAGAGTCTTTTTTTAATGGAAAATCAAAACCAAATTAGAAACTTTTCAATAATTGCTCATATAGACCATGGTAAATCAACATTAGCTGACCGTCTTTTGGAGTTGACCCATACAATAGAATCTAAAAAAATGAAACCTCAATTTTTAGATAGCATGGAATTAGAAAGAGAGAAGGGAATTACAATAAAATTAAAATCAATCCGAATGAACTATAATTATTTGGGTGCAGATTATATTTTGAATTTAGTTGATACTCCGGGGCATGTTGATTTTACTTATGAAGTTTCCAGGTCACTCGCCGCCGTTGAAGGAACTGTGCTATTGGTGGATGCTGGCCAAGGAATACAGGCTCAAACTTTGGCAAATTTAGAATTAGCAAAAAAACAAAACTTAATAATTATTCCGGTTATAAATAAAATTGATTTACCACAGGCAAAAATAGAAGAAGTCGTTGAAGAATTAGTTAATCTTTTAAAAATTGACGAAAGTGAAATTTTGAAAATTTCTGCTAAAACTGGAGAAAATATTGAGCAGGTTTTAAAAGCTGTGATTGAACGGATCCCGGCTCCAAAAAAAGAAAATTTAGAAAAACCATTTAGAGCTTTAATTTTTGATTCAGATTACGACGCTTTTAAGGGAATTATTGCTTTTATTAGAGTTGTAGACGGTGAAATTGAAAACAATCAAAAAATTAAACTTTTTGCATCTAATACTCCAGCAGAAATAAAAGAATTGGGTTATTTTAATCCAGGCCGTTCTCCTCAAAATAGACTTTACGCAGGTGAAATAGGATATATTGCCACTGGCATTAAAGAGCCAGGGAAAGTTAGGGCAGGAGATACTATTATAAAACTTCAATTTCCGAGTCTCAATATTGAGCCATTACCAGGATATCATGAACCAAGGCCAATGGTTTTTGCCAGTTTTTATCCAGAAGATCCAGACGATTTTGATTTATTAAAGGACGCTTTATCAAAATTAAAACTCAATGATCCAGCCTTAACTTTTGAGCCAGAAAAAAAAGAGGCGTTAGGCAGGGGATTCACAGTTGGGTTTTTAGGAACTTTGCATGTTGAAATTGTGGCGGAAAGATTAAGGCGGGAATTTAATTTGAATTTGGTAATTTCAACGCCATCTGTTGTTTTTAAAATTATTGATATTAATGGAGCGGAAAAATTTATTTATTCGGCTTCCGATTGGCCAGATGCAAGTAAAATTAAGGAAACTCAAGAACCATGGGTTTTGTTGGAGATAATAACTCCGTCTACATATTTGGGTAAATTAATGGAAATTTTAAAAAATCTTAACGGTATTTATGTTGATACGCAATACCTTTCTACTGAAAGGGCAATTATAATTTATGAAATTCCTTTAAGAGGAGTTGTGACCGGGCTCTATGATAAAATAAAGAGCATAAGTCAGGGTTATGCGTCAATGAATTATAAAATGTCGGGATTAAAACCAGCTAAATTAGTGAAAATGGAAATTTGGATTGCAGGTAAAAAAGAAGAAGCTTTATCAAAAATTATTTCTGAAAATGAGGCTCATAAAGAAGGTAAGTTTGTTGTTGAAAAACTAAAAGAAGTTTTAGAGCCAGAACAATTTTCTGTTGCTTTGCAGGCAGTTGTTTCCGGTAAAGTTTTGGCCAGAGAAACAATTAAGGCTCGTAGAAAAGATGTGACTGGTTATTTGTATGGAGGCGATATTACCAGAAAAAGAAAGCTTTTAGAAAAACAAAAAAAGGGTAAAAAGTTAATGAAAGGCAAGGGTACAGTGCAAGTTCCAACAAAAGCATTTTTAGAGATATTTAAGAATCAGTAATTTTTTTAGTTGATTTTATCTATTTTTATGTTAGAATGATAAGACAGGGGTGAGGATTCACCCCATATACAGCGCCTTGGAGGAGTAGTACCTCGGCAGTCTCATAAGCTGCAGGCCCCCGTGCAATTCGGGGAGGCGCAACATTAAGGGTTATGGGATTAGCCGGGGTAGTTCAGTGGTTAGAACGCAGCACTCATAACGCTGAAGTCGTGGGTTCGATTCCCACCCTCGGCACAAATTTGATAGATTTAATTTTGCGGGTGTAGTTCAGCCTGGTTTAGAATATTCCCCTGTCACGGGAAAGATCACGGGTTCAAATCCCGTCACCCGCGCAAATTCCAGTTCGTTTATTTTTCCCTCGTAAAGTAGGTTCCAATATTTTATAGGACTATAGTACATTAGAGCCTTTTATCCCTAAAAAGCGTTTTTAGTTGCATTTTTGTTATAAAATAGGCAGAATAGAATAATGTGTTTTAAGATTAGTTTTATGATATAATTTCTTAAAACAAGAAAATAAAATATGAGTTACGAAAATGTACCATTTGGCGCTCCTGAAAAGTTTAATGTCGTGGTTGAAATCCAAAAAGGTGGCCAGGTGAAGTACGAATACGATGAAGCGTGGCATGAAATAAAAGTAAGTACTATTTTTAAAAATGGATTTTGTTTTCCGTTTGACTATGGATATGTGCCACAGACTCGTGGTGGAGATGGTGACCAGCTTGATGTATTTGTATTGGGCTCACAGTCTGTTCAAATGGGGGCGGTTGTTGAATGTCGTTCGATTGGAATGATTGAGTTAATTGATAGGGGTGAAAAAGATGATAAAATTTTAGCAATTCCTTTGAATGATTTAGGTTTTGAGAATATTAAAACATTAGAAGATTTACCTTTTGACTACAAATCTATTTTCGAAACATTTTTTAAAGAGTTAGCGATTCAAAGGAATAAGACAATGGAAATTAGGGGGTATAAAGATAAATCAGTTGCAATCGAAGAATTAAAAATGGCACACAAAAATTTTAAATAAACTATGAAAATAACAATTTGTGGCAGTATCGGTTTTTATCAGGAAATGGAATCAGCAAGAGATGAGCTTATTCAGCACGGACACGAAGTAAAAATACCAGAGCTTACTCTTGAAGTTCCGCAAGAGTTTGGCAGTGGTAAGAAAGTGTATTTTGGGCAGTATATTGAACAAAATGGAGGTATCGATGCATTTCCTGCTGGACATGCAATATGGAATTTGAAAGAGGGGGCAATTAAAGATCATTATGAAAAAGTTGATTGGTGTGATGCTGTTTTAATCGTTAACCAAGAAAAGCGTGGTATTCAAGGATATGTCGGAGGTAATACTCTTATTGAGATTGGCGTTGCTTTTTACCTCAAAAAGAAAATATACATATTAAATCCAGTGTCTTCTGAACTTTCTTATAAGCAAGAGATTATGGGGATGAAACCAAAAATTTTAAATAATAATTTGAGTTTGATAAATCATGAAAATTAGAAATAAAGCCATTCCGGCAGTATATATTTTACTGGAAAAAGATGGAAAAGTTTTGCTTGGCAGGCGTTGTAATACCGGTTATCAAGACGGTAATTATCAGGTTCCTGCCGGCCACGTCGAAGAAGGAGAATTACCAACAGAAGCTATTATTAGAGAGGCAAAAGAAGAAGTGAATGTGGATTTAAGTTTAAGTGGCATAGAATTAGTGCATGTAGGATATCGGCCAAAACATGACCCCAGCGGAGACCGTATAGATTTTTACTTTAAAGCCAAAAAATGGAGTGGAGAAATTAAAAACATGGAACCAGATAAGTGTGAAGACTTAAACTTTGTTTCTTGGGATAACCTGCCAGAAAACACAGTATTTCATGTTCATGAAGCATTTAAGTGTATTCAGAAGGGAGTATTTTATAATGAAATTGGCATAGATTTTTTGAAAGAGAAGGGGCTTTATAGTCTTTAAATGAAGGCGGATTATTGGACTAAATTTATCATTTCCACATTCGGAAACTCATTAATAAACCAAGTTCTAATGTTGGACCACTGGCTGTGCATACGCACAAGTCTGAACTCGTTTGATTGGTAGGAGGGCTTTTGTCCTTATTATCTCCGTTTTCAAACACTTATCAAATGTGAGCGGCAGTAATGCCGTCTTTTTTGAAAATATTGATTATTTTATTGATAGATGGTACCATAAATAAAGTAAAGGTAATGGAAATAAGAAAACAGATTTTTATTTATAAAAATTCAAAGGTTGAAAATTTAATGTTTCAAGTTTTTTCTATTATTTATCATAAATATCACGAGAAAAGTTTTTCTCTTTTAAAAAATATTTCTGGAAGTTTTATTTAAAAATACACCCATTAGTGGGTGTATTTTTTTGGGGACATCTTAGAAAACGGTGGCTGTTCTCATTTCTGCCCCCCCAACAAATTAACTTTATTTTGAAATATTATTTAATAATCAATATAATCAAAGTTGAGTATGAATAAAATAAAAAACAATTTTCATAAAAATAAATTAGCATTCAGTAAAAAAGTGACGGCATATTTATTGATTGCATTATTTTTCTATTTTCCCTTAGAGTCGGTTTTTGCAGAAGAAAATATATCAGAAAATATAAACAAAGAAGAAACTTCGGCAAGCCAACTAGTCGATTCCGAAAAAAATAATCAAGAGAAACCTCTAGCAGAAAAAAATATTATCGGGGATACTAAAAATAATATTCAACAAAAAGGTGAGCGTAAAAATAACGAGAAAGAAGATAATACAGACAAAAAAGAACGCAACAAGAAAAAGAAAAATGATTCGGATGATGAAGAATTAATCCAAGCGCAAGCTGCGGGTTCATCTTCAGGTTCATCTAATAATAATCAGTTTGCGTTTAACCCGGCCGCAAAGATAATGATGCCAGAAGCCGATACCACCACCGGCGCGCTGGTGTATTCTTATCCTATCGAAGTGCCGTCGGGCAGAAATGGCATGGCTCCGAAAGTTTCACTGTATTATAATTCTCAGAAAAATGACAATGCTTCAATAGTAGGATTTGGCTGGGATTTGGACATTCCCAAAATAGAAAGGGTTAACAAGCACGGAGTTAATAAATTATATGATTACCAAGATTTCCAATCTTCGCTTTCCGGCGAGTTGGTGAATGTTTCCGGAAATGATTATGGCGCAAAAATAGAAAATGGTTCTTTTCTGAAATACCAATTAAATAATGAGATATGGACTACCACGGATAAAAAAGGCACTATTTACAAGTTTGGAAGTTCTAACTCATCAAAAATTTATAATTTATCAGATACAAGCAAAATTTACTCTTGGTACTTAGATGAAATTATAGACACTAATGGAAATTTCATAAAATATACTTATATAAAAGATAATACTGATAATTTTTTGTACCCTGATAAAATAATTTATACAGGCAACGGAGAACTATCGGGGATTTTTTCAGTTGAATTTAAAAAAGAATCCAGGCCGGATTCCTATACAATCAATAACGCCGGTTTTTATCAAAAAATAGATGAAAGAATTAATTCCATAGAAACATATATAGCCGGTAATTTAAACAGAAAGTATGATTTAACATACGGAATGGGAGACAACGGGAAGCGTTCTATGTTAGAAAAAATAACTGAAAGCGGGAGAGACAATCTTGGCATTACCGCCACCTTGCCATCTTTTGACATTGCCTATACCGAAGGAAATATTGGCTTGGCAGATGCTCCGTCAATCAGTTATCCGTGGGTTACAGAAACCGATTCAAATGGAAATTCTTATACAACGCCTTTTACATTAGCCGATCAATCTATCAGGATCATAGATATAAACGGCGATGGGTTAAAAGATATTGTTAAGTCGTCTGTTGCCTACGGGCAATGGGGAGCTATGTATCCAAATTTTTGGGTTTTAAAAAATAATGGGTCAGGGTGGGTAGTGGATAATTCATGGAGTCAACCAACATATTCTTATGTTAACGGTAGCGGAAGAACAATAAGCGAATATTTTACTTTTTCAAACGCAATTGACGTTGGAGATTGGAATGGCGACGGCAAAGATGATTTGATTAAATTTTGGGTTGAAAATTTAGGCGGCGGAGCAAATAAACAACATGCAGTTGTTTTGTTAAATACTGGTGCAGGTTGGACACAAAATACAAATATAGAAACAGATACGCCGACCTATATGAGTTATAATGCCGGTATACAGAATTTATACCTTTACTCTGGCTCAAGTGGCTCTAGTCGTTTCATTGATCTTAATGGCGATGGATTGATTGACTGTATCAATGCTTGGAACCATCAAATAAATGGCATTAATTATCCATCTTTTGCAGTATTATATAACGATGGTGAAGATTTAAAATGGGATCCTACAGTGCTTCAACTATATTTTAAGAATAGTCCAACTTCAGCAAGTAGTCCGCTTGCGTTAACTAACAGCATAAAAATATTAGATATTAACGGCGACGGACTTGTTGATTTTATGTCCGCTCATAATTACCAAATAAACGGTATTGATAACCCATCATTTTGGGTGCTAATAAACAATGGGCATGGCTGGGACCAGGATTTTGGTATAACACATCCCCGATACACTGCTCTTGATGTGAATGATAACCTACAAACAAATTACTTTAGCAGCACTTCGGGGTGGCAAGTTGTTGATATAAACGCAGACAATTTACCTGATTTTATTATATTTGCGCCACTTAATAGCGGAGGCGGAACATATAAAAAAAGGAAAACAGTTTTAATAAATACTGGCAAGGGATGGATCCAAGATGACAGTTTGATTAATATTGGGGACTATTCGTATACATATAACGGCAGCACACAAACTAATTATCCTAGTTCCAGCGATGCCGGCAGCGCTTTTCTTGATATTAACGGCGATGGGTTGGTTGATATTGCTCACCCATCTTTTTATCAGCAACAGGGAATTTACTATACTATTAATTGGACGCTTATAGGAAGCGGTAAAATTGCCAACACTTTGTCAAAGATAACATTACCTGAAGGTGGCTCTTATGACATTGCATATAAAATGACAAGCGCATATAGGGATGTTTTGGGAAATTTACTGAATAGTAGTTTACTATTAGCATATAATACGGTTGAAAAAATAATTCAAAATGATGGCAATGGCATAACGCATATTGCAAATTACAAATATGAGGGAGGACATTTTTTCTATGGTAGTGCTTTTAATAAGCGTTTTGCGGGATTTAGTATAATTTACAAAAACGATTTTGCGGGCAATACAACCAAAACTTATTATCATACAGCCAATCAAAGCGATTCTAATTACGGAGAATTTCAAGACGAATATTGGAAAATTGGTAAAGCATATAGTATAGAACAATATGATAATGCAAACCACTTATATACTAAAACTATAAACAAATGGGACAGTTTTGATTTAGGTGGTGGTTCAAAGTTTTTAAAGTTAGCTCAAACCGTAAATTATAATTTTGATGGCGATGCCACTCATCGAGATACAGCTGAAGGTTATACTTACGACAATTCCAATGGTAATGTCACCCAGAAAGTTCAATGGGGCGAAGTGTCGGGGCAAGACAATGGAACATTTACTGATACTGGATCTGACAAATTTACCACTGACTACGCTTATGCCTCCAATGCAAGCTTATCTATTGTTGGATTGCCATCAAAAGAAACGATAACAGATCAAAACTCGTTGAAGGTAAAGGAAAGCAAGTTTTATTACGATCTGCAGGCCTTAGGTAGTATTATTCAAGGGAACCTTACCAAAAAAGAGGATTGGAAAGTTGGTACTGCTTATATTAATAACCAAACAACTTATAACAGCTACGGCTTGGCAACCGTTTCAACAGATCCGCGAGGCAAAACCACCAAGTATGTGTATGATGCTCATAATCTCTATCCTGCCACAGTAACCAATGCCAAAAATCAATCCACTAACTATTTGTATAACTATGCTTTAGGGAAAATGACCCAGAAGACCGATCCAAGTAAAAGGGTATTTCAGTATGTCTACGATGGATTGGGGCGTCTCATTGAAGAAAAACAACCGGATATTGCAACACCTTCAACATTAATAACAAAGGCAATCTATGTGTATACCGACACTCCAAACGCAGTAAGTGTTAAAAAATCCAGTTATTTGGACGCATTAAATTTTGCAGAATCATACACGTATTTTGATGGTTTAGGCAGAAAAATTCAGGAAAGGCAGGAGGCCGAGGGTACAGTTTTTGCCGTAAAAGATTATATCTACAATAATTTGGGTCTGATTACAAAAGAATCTCTACCTTATTTTTCAGCAAATTTGTCTAAGACTTCGCCAACCATTGATTCTGCGCTCTATATCAATTACAAATATGATGCCCTGGGCCGTGTAGTTTCTGTAACCAATGCAGTTGGCACTACCACAAATATGTACAATGATTGGAAGCTTACGGTAATCGATGTAGGTGGTAAGTCTAAAGATTTATATAAAAATGCTTATGGCAGTTTAGTGCAGGTTGATGAGCATAACTCCCTTGATACATATAGCACATTGTATAACTACAACTATTTAGGAAACATTACTAAGATTACTGATGCGCTTTCTAATATCCGTAAATTTACTTATGATGGTTTGGGCCGTAGGTTAACCGCAGAAGATTTGCATGTATCATCAGATACAAGTTATGGTATCTGGACATATACCTATGACAATGCAGGTAACTTGACCCAAACACTAGATCCAAATGGCCAAAAAGTAATCTACACTTACGACAACCTTAATCGTGTTCTCAAAGAGGACTATATTGGCGTTACTGGTACAGAGGCTACCTATGCCTATGATGCTGGAACAGACGGCATTGGTAAATTAACCAATGTTATTAATAGCTCAATTACTAAAAACTATACCTACAATGCTTTGGGTTTATTGAAAAAAGAAACAGATAAGTTTGGCCTTACTATCTACATCACGACATATAGTTACGATAGGCAAGGCAACCAGACTACAGTTACCAATCCAGATAATTCTAAGGTGCAATATATTTACAACACAGCAGGCTTGCTTGACCAGGTCAAACGCAAGGAATCCATTGATAGCGCGTTTGTTAGTGTTGTCAATAATTTTGATTATTCTCCCGAGGGCAAAGTTACTATTCAGGAAAACTATAACGGAACAACGAACACTAATACGTATGATGTTGCCAAGCTCTACCGATTAACTAGTAAAGTTGCCACCACTGCTAACGGAGACCGCATCCAGGATTTAAGCTACACATATGATTTAGTAGGTAATATCACTAAAATTGTAGATGCGTCCACCACTGCAACCGCCAAAACTTCCGACTACACATATGATGACCTCTATCGTTTAACCTCTGTAACTGTAACAGGCGTTGCTGTTGGCCAAGAGCCATACATTCAAACGTATAGTTATGATGCAATAGGAAATATCATTACAAAATCGGATGTTGTTGGATCTTATATATATGACGGTACTATCTACGCCAATCCCCATGCAGTCACTATCATTGGTTCTGCAACTTTTTCGTACGATAACAATGGCAATCTGTTAAACTCTACCAGCGGTTTTATTAATACATGGGACTATAAGAATCGTTTAATACAATCAGTCAAAGAAACAATAACAAACAGCTACGGATATGATGCCGAAGGCCAAAGAGTAAAATTAATTACCGCCGATAAAAACACTTATTATCCAACTAAATCCTATAACATTACTTTTCTAAATTCTGATACCCAAAACCCAACATCTATTACAAAGCACATCTTTGCAAACAGCATAGACATTGCTACAATAGAAGGCACAGGGGCAACTTCTCAAATCTACTACGCATCCAAGGATTTACTGAACAGCTCTAGCATCATAACCGACAGTGTTGGCGTAATTGCTGAGACTATGGATTACTTCCCATTCGGCGGAATCAGAATAGACCAAAAAGTCACTGGCAGCTCTTTCTCGGAACAACGTAAATTCATCGGCCAGGAATACGACCAAGACACAGGCCTAAACTATCTTAATGCGAGATACTACAACGCAACTATTGGAAGGTTCATTTCCCAAGACCCAATGTTTTGGCAACTGCCAAATGAGCTACTCGCCGACCCGCAACAATTGAATTCCTATTCCTACGCCCGCAATAACCCGATAATAGGTAGTGACCCGAGCGGGTTATTAACCGTCATTGTTCCTGGAACCAGCTATAATTCAAAAGATTGGTCGTCTTCTGGCTCGATGTCAAATTTTATCTCTTCAGTTGGCAAGACCTTCAATGAAACACATCAAACAAGTGTGATAAACGATAAAAGTAATTGGTCGGGTGGCGATAATTCTAATGCTCGTCAAAAAGCAGCAGAACATATCACAGGGTTTATAAAAGACTATAAGTTTGCTGATGGAGAACAGTTAAACATTGTTGGACATAGCCATGGCGGAAATATTGGAATTCTTGTTAGTCAAAAAACAGAAAGAAAAATAGATAATCTTGTAACTCTTGGTACTCCAGCTAGAAGCGATTACCAACCAAATTATGATATGGTGGGACGTCACATAAATGCATACAGTAATGTAGATATGATACAGGGAGGCGGAGGTGGACAAACAAATTTATCTGCAGTGCTTCTTGGGACTGTTGGTAATGCTTTTGGTATTCCTGGAGCAATTATTGGATATGCGCTTGGTAATATATTAGGCTGGGGAGAATTTGGTTCTGCCGGTAGAAAATTTAGTGGAGCGGAAAACATTAGTGTAACTAAAGAAGCTGGTCGTTTTAGTCCCTTTAGTTCTCATTCTAATTTATTGCAAAGTAGCGTTTGGTCAAGGGTTGATAAATTAATTAAGTAGTTCAATAAAAGTATGAAATTTAGGTTTATAATAATTTTAATTTTTTCCTTCATATCCATATTTCTTGTTAGCGACTTGATTAAGGTTGCAAATTCATACGAAATTTCTCTTGGTTACTTCCTATTTGTAGTGCCTGTCAATGCTATTTTAATAGTCATATCTTTTATTGCTAAGAGAGAGGATATAGGTTGGGAGAAAAAAATAGCGGTTTTAGGAATTGTTGTTGCCTTTGTCAGTTTGCTATTAGGTGGTCTTACAACAGCATATCGTTTAATTAGTTATTATTTATAATGTTGCTTCAAGGGGGAAATAGGTACAGCCACTATTCTTTGTGATATGATATCATAGTTCTATGCCGAGGGTTCATAGAGTTGATATTAAAGAAGAGATATACCATATCATCAATCGCGCCAACGCACGGTTGCCGATTTTTTTTAACGAAGAAGATTATGTGCTATTTGAATTGATATTTGAGCAGGCGAAAGAAAGATTTGATATGCGTATCTTAGCATATTGCTTAATGCCAAATCATTTTCACTTGGTGTTGTGGCCAAAAGAAGATGACGACCTCCAAAAATTTATGCAATGGATTACCTTAACCCACACCCAGCGTTGTAAATGGGGTCAGCCACCATTTAATAATAAGTATGGTATACTGTAAGTATGCCAAGAACAACAAGAACAGATGTTGCGCAAGAAATATACCATGTATTGAACAGAGCTAATGCCAGAGTGCAGATTTTTGATGACGATAAAGATTATCTAGATTTCGAAAAAATATTACAAGAAGCAGTAGAAAAGTTTAATATGGGGCTATTGGCGTATTGTATTATGCCGAACCACTGGCATTTAGTCCTGCATCCAAAACAAGACGGCGATCTTGCTAAATTCATGGGATGGCTTTCAAATACCCATACGCGAAGATGGCATACCCAAAAGGGAACCATTGGACAAGGACATCTTTATCAGGGAAGATACAAGTCATTTTTATGCCAGCAAGATGATCATTTTATTACATTAGTTTTATATGTTGAGCGCAATGCAAAAAAGGCTGACTTGTGTAAGTTAGCTCAGGATTGGAAGTGGTCTAGCATTTGGCGAAGGGAGAGTGGATTGGCAGAGCAGACTGCGATTTTAGAGAAATGGCCGATTGATATGCCAAAAAATTATTTATCACTAGTTAATCAAAATCAAGACGCGAACGAAGAAGAAAGAATTGAAAAAGCCATTGATAAAAGTAATCCATATGGAGATACTCATTGGATTCAGAAAGTAGTTAAAAAGTTTGGTCTTGAGCAAACATTAAGAAGGGTGGGGAGGCCAAAGAATGGTGGCTGACCCTAATTTCCATAACGATTTCATCGATGAAACTATTTTTTACTTTTTCCCGATAATTTTTACTACTGTGGTTTCAGTATATTTTTTTACCAAAAAGAAAAAAACCATTGTTGTATTAATGATTATTGCTGGAGTGCTTTATTATTTATGGATATTATTTGGGGTTCTTTGGACGGCAGGAGAAGGTTGTTTCCCTTTATTTTATGGATTAATAAAACCTTCTTGCTAACTAAGAAAAGAAACAGAGGGAAGTATTAGTGCATTATCTTCTATGGTCCAAAATGTCAAAGATAAAGTAAATTCATTTTTTTTGAAAAAAAATAACATGAAAAAACTATTTATTTTTAGTGTTGGATTAGTTTTAGGTTTCTTCTTTGAGTTTTTGAACCTTACAGAATTTTATAGTATTTTTTTACCAAAAAACTATGTAAATGCTAATTCTTCATTATTTCTTTTTGTATATCCATTATTAATCATAATAGTAATTGTTGCTTTTATGATATTTATAAAAAATTATCCTTGGATGTGGTTAATGATTGGATTTTTTAGCGGTTTTTTATTATGTATCATGGGTTTTATGGCTCTATTAGGTCTAGGCGGAGGAGTTTGATAAAATTAATTGATAAATAAATAATAAATTAAAGTTATGAAAAAATATGTATATAGTTTGTTAGGGTTAATTGTTTTATTTAGTTTTTTAATTACAGCCTTACCAATAGAAGCAGCTAAAAATCAAAAACTAAAATCAGTTATTAGAGACAACTTTAATAAATACACAAACGGCAGCATTGTTGGGCAAGACGGATGGTTTAATAGAGCAAATGGGTTGCCTTATGTTGTTCAAAATATTGTGGTAAAAAAAGGTAAAAAAGCTCTTTATAATAACAATACGGGAGCGGACAGTGTTATTACTAAAACCAGCAGCACTGCGTTGCCAAATGGCAAGCAATCCTTTTGGATTAGAACAGAAAATAGGTCTGGTTGGGGAAATTACAATATAGGCGAAAATTTCCAATTAGGTCTTTTCCAAGGCTCTTGGGATGGGTCATCAAGAGCAACACTTGCTTTTATGAAGGATGGGTATGTAGCTATTCTTGATACAGCTACTGACAAGTATGTTAATTTTGACACCTACACTGATAATCGTTGGACGTTGATTCAAGCAGAATGGCGTATGTCAGATAAAACAATAAGGTGGCGAGTAAATGAAAGGGTATGGACTAATTGGACACCTTTTGTAGGCAGCACCTCCTTTACTGGTTTTGACACAGTAGGATTTGTTACTTTTTATCTTGGTTCTGGTGGGGTTTATATTGATGACTTACGTTAAAAACAATTAGGTGGACTTTTATAAATTGGGGAAATGGAAATGATGACAACCACCATTTTCTTTTTGAAACCATCTTTTAATCAAGATGGTTTTTAGTTGGATAGCTTTTTTAAATATTTTTTGCTATAATGAATCAATATAATTAATTAATTAAATAAATTTTATGAAAAAATTTACTTGTAAAGAAATGGGCGGGCCGTGCGACATGGAATTTGAAGGAGAAACCATGATGGAAGTTGCCGGTAAAGGAGGGAAGCATATAGAAACCACTACCGATGAAGATCATAAACCAATGAGAGATCAAATGGCTAATGGAACAGAAGAAGGAAAGGAAGAATGGTTTACTTGGTTTAAAGGTTTGTGGGATGCGAAATAAATTAATAATATCAAAGCCACCTTTTAAGCAAGGTGGCTTTTTTTTAAATAATGATGTAGGGTAATAGCTTTTTGAATTTTTTTTTGATATAATTCAAAATGAACTACTTAATTGGGTGGAATAATAAATTATTTCTCTCTTATTATTATGAAAATTTATATTGCAACTGATCATCGGGGCTATGTGTTAAAAGAAAAGATAAAACAGTGGCTATTGGAGTGGAATTACGAATGCGAAGATTTTGGAGCTCACAAATTGGATTTAAAAGATGATTACCCCGATTTTATTTCATTGGCCGCGCAGGCCGTTTCAAAAAACCCAGAAAATTCCAGAGGGATTATTTTAGGGGGTTCTGGCCAAGGAGAGGCCATAGTAGCTAATAAGTATAAAGGAGTTAGAGCGATTGTGTATTACGGCGGTCCAGAAGACATTATTAAACTATCAAGAGAACACAATAATGCCAATGTTCTTTCTTTGGGAGTCTTTTTTTTGGATGAAGAAAATACTAAAAATGTGGTAAGACTTTGGCTAGAAACGCCATTTAGTGGCGACGAAAGGCATGTGCGTCGTATTAATAAAATAAGCGCTATTGGAGTACGGGATTCGAACATGAATCAGATTGAGAAGTCCAAAAATGAGATAATTTCACAGGATTTTTGAGAAGGCGATGCCAATTGGCATCGCCGACGATAAAATCCAAAGAAATTAGCCATTTTTAGGCTTCCCTGCGGGTACTCGTATATTGCTTATCTTCTGCGTTTTCGGAGCTCAACGATGCGTAAAGCATCGTTTTACTCCTCAATCCTTGAATATAAACAATATACGAGTACTCAATTGATTCTGTTCGAATCCCGTACTCCTAAAACAATCATAGTAATGAAAAAAATTATTCCGGCTATTTTAACAAAAGATATCGCAGAATTACAAAGTAAACTTGCGCAAATACAAAAACTTACCGATTGGGCGCAGATTGATATCATGGATGGAAAGTTTGTCCAAAATACTTCAATTAGTTTAGAAAATGTTTCTTTGATAAAGATTCCCAATGGTGTTTTTTTAGAGGCGCACTTGATGGTTGAAAATCCGGTAAGTTATTTTTTGCAGTGCCAACAAGCTAACATAAAAAGAGTTGTTTTTCATATTGAAGCGGATAGCGACATTAAAAATATTTTATTTAAAGCTAAAAGTTTTGATTTTCAAAAAGGATTTGCTTTAAATCCGGAAACACCGGTAGAAAAAATTATTCCGTATATTAATAATGTAGATGTGGTTCTTTTAATGTCGGTGAATCCGGGGTTTGGTGGTCAAGAATTTATTTTAAATACATTAGATAAAATTCGGGCATTAAAAAAAGTAGCGCCACACTTAAAAATTGAAGTTGATGGGGGAATTAATATTGATAACATTAAAGAAATAAGTGATGCCGGCGCAGATTATTTTGTGGTAGGAAGCGGTTTATTTGAAGCGAAAGACAGTAGAAAACAGTTTGAAAATTTACAAATGCAAATAAAATAGAAAAAACAAAATGCAAGAATTAATTAAAAAATTTGACATTTTAGTGATAAGTCGCCTTAAAGAGCTAGAGGTTCCTATTGACCGAATTGCAATTTTTACCGTTTACTTTTGGTTTGGAATCCTTAAAATTATTGGAGTTAGTCCAGCTACTCCTTTGGTTCAAGCTCTTTTTGAAAAAACCATCACCTTTATGCCGTTTGCCACTTTTTATATAGTATTTTCTTTTTTTGAAATTGCTATTGGAATTCTTTTTCTCACCCGGGGACTAGAGCGTTTAGCTATTTTTTTGCTTGGATTACACCTTATTACCACTATATTGCCATTTATTTTTGTGCCACAGCTTACTTGGCAGGGATTTTTAGTGCCGACTCTTGAGGGTCAATATATTATAAAAAATATTTTGATTATTGCCTCTGCGGTTGTTGTTGGCTCAAAGTTAGTGCCAATGAAATCAATAGTAAAATAAAATTTAAAATAAAAAAAACGAGTATAATAACTCGTTTTTTTTATTTATTAGGATTACTATGCCTTTTGCGTGTTTATATGATTTTCTGCGTATTCAAATGTACCACCAACTTTTTTGCCTGGATTAAAAATGTTCAATGGATCAAAAATTTGCTTGGTTTTAGCAAATAAATCACATACTTTTTGGCCATACATTTGCAGTAAAAAAGGAGTGCGAATAATACCATCGTTATGCTCTGATGTTATAGTGCCATTAAATTTTATAATAAGACCGTATATTTCTTTTGAAAGCGTCATAATTATTTTTTTTGATTTTGGATTAGTAAGGTCCATCAATGGAATAATGTGAAAATTACCGTCGCCCAAATGGCCCGCAATAGTATATATAAGCTTGTATCGATTTAAAATTTCGTAAAGTTTTGGAAGGAATTCTGGCAAGTAGTCGGCCCTAACTGAAAAGTCATCAATAAAAGGGGCAGTTCTTAACTTTCTCACATGCTTTCTTAATAAACTAAAACTTTCTCTTCTTATTACCCAAAATTCTTCCGTTTCTTCGTCGCTTTGAGAAACGCGCATTTTAATTTTATTTCCCAGAGCTTTATGCAGAGCTTCTTTGGCATTTTGCGCAGTTTTATCTGCTTCTTCTGCTGTATCTGCGGTAAACTCTGCCAGTAAAACTAATTTTGGGATTCCACCAGTAATAATAAGCCAAAGTTCAGGCAGTGTTTTTAATATAATTTTTATCATACTGGATTTAACTCGATGCAAGATTTCTGGGAAAAATCTAATGGCAAGTTTAAATGTGTTGTCGTCGTAGGTTTCAAGGCTTCCGGGATTGAAAGGTAGAATAATGCTACTTAATTTTGAAACCAAAGATAGGTCTTTTATAAATACAATAAGTAATTTTGAATATTTTTGAGGATGAATAAGATTAAGTTTTACTTTTGTCATAAAACCCAATGTTCCTTGCGCTCCAACAATAAGCTTTGCTATATTAAATGTACGGGCTTGTTTATCGTAAACGTCCCACAAAGAGTATCCAGCCGAATTTTTAGTAACATTTGGCTTAGCTGTTTTAACAAGGTCATAATTATCGTTGATTAACTTAAACATTTCTTTGTATATTTGCCCTTCGAAATTTTCTAAAGCCATTTTTTCTTGCAACTGAGTTTCTGTAATTTTTGAAAATTCATATTCATTTCCGTCTGCTAATACCATAGTTAGCGATTCAACATATCGCTCGGTTTTGCCATAGCGCAAGGTTTTTTCTCCACCAGAGTTATTATTAACAATGCCTCCCATAGCGCAAAGTTCGCGCGAAGCCGGATAACTTGGTAAGATAAGATTTTTAGTTAAAGTTTGTTTTTCAAAATCTCTGTAATACATTCCCGGTTCTACGATAGCGTAGTCGTCTCCTAGTTCTAATAAATGGTTAAAGTATTTGGTAAATTCCACCACGATGCTTTCGGTGAGTGGTCCGCCAGTCATGTCGGTTCCGGCTGAACGGGCAGTAAGCGAAACATTGCGTCCATTCTTTTTTTCTTGTGCGACAAAACGGATTAATTTTTTAATATCTTCTACATTTTTGGGAAATACCACTAATGCCGGTTTTACAAAAAAAAGACTGGCATCAGTGGAGTATTGTAAAAGCGTAGCAGGGGAGTCGTCTACATCGCCGTCTATATTAAGATTTTTTATTTCGTCTGATAGCATGGGTTCATTATAATTCAAATGAGGTAAAAGTAAAAGAAAAGACTATTCTTTTGAACAACCTTTTTATGCAATTATTTATATATTCTTTCACCTGGTCATTTGCGACCTTCTTTATGCGGCGTGTATGTCAAAATGCCAGGAAATATAAATAGGCAATATTAATAAATTATAACAATTCGGATGGGTATTTTAAGCTTCCACTTTTATACGCCGCCGCCTTAGAATAATACTTTATATTTTCTCCAAAACCATCAATATCTTTTCTTATAAAATCCTTAGTTTCCCTGCCAAAATAACCCTCTTCTGGTACAAATTTAATTTTATCCTTTGAATTTTGTAATATTAATTGAGGAATATTTAATCCCAACTGACACAATGCAAAAATCCAAGCTGGACTTCTGGGATTTATTTCATAGATATAATATGCGTCTTTATTTTTTATGCTCTCAATCTCTATAATGCTTGTCCCAAAAGGAATTAATTCTACCAAGTATTCAGCAAATTCAAATAATTCTTTATTTTTATCAATTTTCCCGAACCAAGTGGCTCCATTTTGGTCTCTTCCTATTTTAACCATCTCTGCATATCCCACGATTTTATTATTTTTTATACCTATCACACAGTTACGAAATTCCACCTCTTCATTAGTAATATATTTTTGAACGAGACAATTAACCTCTCCATTGTTCCAAATATTAGATAACTTTTTTATATTTGAAATAAGATCCGTTTCATTTTCACAAGGATACGCTCCCTTAACAAGCCCTTTGCATATTACAGGATAACCAATTTTTTCTGCGTAATTTATTGCTTCTTTTATAGAATTTACCTGTTTTGTTTCTGGTGTCTTATAATTTTTGTATTTTACTATTTTTGGTAAATTTATTTTTTGAATTTTTTTAAGAACTTCCCTTGTCGGTATCATTAATTTTACACCGATATGTTCAATTTTTTCTTTAATAAAAGAGAACAAAATTGCGGTTTCGTCGTAACAAGGGAATATGTAGTCTAATCCATATATTTTTTTGACATTGATTATTTTATTGATCAAGGAGTCAAAATTGAGAGTTCTTATTTCTTCCCAACAAAAAACCTCTTCAAATAAATTTTTATCTGAAGTAACGAATGAAGTATCGTCCACCCCAATAATTTTAAATCCTGCATCTTTTAAACATCGGCTTACGCCAATGCCAGCTTGGGGACTGTCAATCACCTTTAAATCACTCACAATTATTATTTTATTCATATACTTTAATTGATGGTATTGGAGAGATAAAATTAGACGCCTGGCTAAAAGAATACGCTCCAACATTGTGAATTATTATTTTATCTCCAACCACAGGTTTTTGATTGATTATTAAATTTTCAGCGATCTTATCAATTTGCATGCAAGAATTACCAAAAATATTTATCTTTATAATTTCCTCTTTTTTATTTTTTTGTTTTGGCATAAATTCAATCCAAAATTTCTTCTCAAAATAACATTGAAAGTGCATAATATTTGTATCTACGACCACATCAAAATAACTATTTGTATTTTTTCTAATGGAAATTATATTCGCCTCAATATCCATGGTATCTGATACAATATTCCTGCCTGCTTCGCTAATTATTTTAATTTTAGGGAAGATATTTTTTATTAATAAAGGAAGTTTTTCATAGATATCTTTTTCAAAAATAAATTCATTAGCCGCAGGTAATCCTCCTCCAATATTAACAAAAGTTATTTCGTGTTTTATTCTATCAAAAGTGCTTTGAATACCATTAAGTAAAAATTCGTAATTAGATAGCTTGAAATTATTAGTTGAAAAATGGAAATGAAGTCCGTCTAATTTTAAAGTAGTTATTAATAAATTTAACTTTTCTGATAATTTTTCATCGGAAATACTGTATCCGAACCTATTCCATATCTCCGGCTTATTAAAATATAAACGTAAACCCACCTTTATTTTTGACAAAAACCCTTCTTTTTTTAAAATCTGTAAAGTATCAAAATCGGTATCGTTATCAATATTAAAGTATAAAATTTCTACATTATTTAAAATGTCTTTTATGGTCTCGACCGATTTACCAGGACCGTTCAACACTAATTCTTTCGGTTTAATTTTTCGAATTAACTCCCATTCATAACCTGAAACTATTTCAAACGCGCCACCTGTCTCTTTTACAGTTTCCAAAACTGGTTCCATAAAATTAGTTTTTACCGAATAAAATAATTGAAAATTTAAGCCTTTTTTTAAAAAGGCGTTTTTTAATTTATTTATATTTTCTTTTCTTTTATTTTTATGGACTATATAGTATGCCATTTAAATCACTTTCTTTTTTAAATAATAAAAATAATCGTTGTCAGTTTCATAAAATTCCCGATATTGATTGAGAATATTTAAATCAAATTTAACAGTGTGTAAATAGGAAGAATTCTTATTATTGGTTTTATAAACTAATCCCAATGGCGGAACCACAAAGTAAGAACCACCCATCATTCTATCCGAGTAAAAAGAAGATTTATACTTTCCAACAGAATTTACAAATAAAAGAGCGCATGCGTTCTCGTAAGCCCTGGCTATACCCAAAGCATCATAATATTTTTTTTCCAAAGAAAAAGAATATTTTGACTGAAGCGCATTTCCCCCTATTCCCCAAAAAGAAGGAATTACAATTAAATCCACTTTCTTGGTATATTTCCTGAATATTTCTGGCAATATCAAATCCCAGCAAATAGCCACTCCAACTCTTACTTTCCCCACATTGAATGTTATTATTTTGTCATCCGATTCACAAATATAATTTTCGTTATAAATTAAAGCCTTTTTGTGATATTCCTTCAGAATTTTGCCATTTTTAATAACCAAGGAGGTGTTAAAATACTTACCATTCTTTTTCAAAAGTACTGAACCCATCACAAAAGTTAACGAAGGATATAATTTTGAAATATCCTTCAATGTATTTTGTACTTCCAAAGAAGAAATCTCTTTTTCATATTCTGGTATAATATCTAATTTAAGAGGACCAGACAAAAAATATTCTGGGAATATAAGTAAATCAAGAGATTTTATCTGTTTTTTATTTTTTTCCAGTAATTTCTTAACTTCTTGGATATTTTCTTTAACAGATAAAAATTTTGGCAAGTATTGAAAAAAACCTATTTTCATAATTTTATAAAATATCCCCTGCTATTTACGGCAAGGGATGGTAACTTTTCAGAGTATGTCGTTGAAATAACTGTCTCTGTTCCAACTCAACATTGGTTTGATCTTTGCTTTATATTCTCGGCACACCGCCAAGAATGGTCTGCGTATACGCCATTTTTCTCCTTCAAAGCGCAATTCCTTTATTCTTCTTATCCAGTTGATATTGTGTCCTAATTCCTTAGATACCGTTGTGGGACTTTTTTTCTGCCATCCCAATCTCCTTATTATGGGGTCAATAATATAACAAGAAGCACCGTAAAGTTGCTCGTCGCAAATGCCAAGTTCGCTAATCAACGGTTTCCTATCAATTATGCATTGCGGAACTTTTAACATTTCCGCAATTTTGTAAACTTCGCATTTGTAAAAATCTGCCAATGGAGAGAAGTGACCGGCTGGACCACCAACAGTAAAGGCTCCCAAAATAACCTCCGTACCATTGGTAGTTCCAGTACATACTGCATTAAGATTATCTGCTATCTGCAGAAGCAGAATTGACCTAATCCTTGGCAGTATTCCACTTAACTCCCATTTCCCGCAATTCGGGAAAATCCCATACAGCGAGTTTACAGTGGAAGAAATATCTACGTACTGATACTCCATCCCCATTTCTTTCGCAGATTTTACTGCATACAACACGTCTTCGTATTCCGAGTCAGTCATTTCGCCCTTTTTTCCAAATGATCCCCTCCCCAAAATAATCCCTTTAAAGAAATAACGTGTGTCTTTGAGAGCTTTTTGACACAGCGATGCCACCGTTATGGAATCAATACCGCCAGAAAGCCCCACTACAATTCCGTCTAATTCTGGCTTTGAATACCCAGAAATATCTTTGAGGCATTTTCTTATAAATTTCTGTATGCCTTCAACAACTTTAACAGGAATGATAATGTTTTCAGGCTTAATCCTTGCGTCAAAATTAATTTCTCCATCGTTAGCGATGGGAAACCACATTTTAATTTCAGGATCTACGACTTTTGTGACGATGGCTTTAGCCATGGTTTTCTCCTAAATGTTGAGTGAAAATTTCAAAGTGCTACATAGAAATTAACACATTTACTTTAATTTTGCAATGTTTTGAAAAATGTTGAAACTATTTACTTCTCTCTCCTTTGGAATTATAATAAACTTACAAATTAAAATTTTATGGATATCCACGAAGATAAAATTAAAAAACTTGAAGAGATGGCAAATACTATGCGCCAAGACCTTATTGAAATGCTTTTAAAAGCTGGGTCGGGGCATACTGCTGGACCTTTGGGAATGGCGGATATATTTTGCGCTTTTTATTTTCATATTTTAAATCACAATCCTAAAAATCCTCTTTGGGAAGAGCGCGACCGATTGATTTTATCCAATGGTCATATTTGCCCAATTCGCTATGTGGCCATGGCTCATGCAGGTTATTTCCCAGTTGCCGAACTTGCAACCTTAAGAAAATTTGGCACCCGATTACAAGGGCATCCAGAACGCGAAAAATTACCGGGTGTGGAAACTACTTCGGGGCCTTTGGGTTCTGGCTTGGGGCAAGCGGCCGGTATTGCGTATGCAGGCTTAATGGATAATAAAAAATTTAAGGTATATTGCTTAATGTCTGATGGTGAGCAAAATGCTGGCAATATTTGGGAGTCGGCCATGTTTGCTGGAAAAAATAAACTACATAATTTAATTGCGGTTATAGACAGAAACAACATCCAAATTACCGGTATGACCGAAGATATTATGCCATTAGAATCACTGCGCGCCAAATACGAAGCCTTTAACTGGCATGTTCTTGAAGTAAATGGCAATAATATTGGCGAATTTATAAATGCTGTCGAAGAAGCTAAGGCTATATTTGAAAAGCCAACGATTATTATTGCTCATACAATTCCTGGCAAAGGAATACCTGAAATTGAGTTTGATTTTAATTGGCATGGTAAGACTCCCAATAAAGAAGAAGCCAAACGGTTTTTACATCAGTTAAGGACTATCGGCGGTAAAATAATTTCAGAACATGAATAAATTTTTAGTAAAAAATATATTTGATAAATCTAAATTAGAAATGGCGCCGACGCGCGATGGCTACGGTAAAGGCCTTTTAAAAGCCGGTGAAAAAGACCAGCGCGTGGTGGTGCTTTGCGCCGATTTGGCAGAATCTACCCGCAGTCATTGGTTCAAAGAAAAATATCCAGAAAGGTTTATTGAAGTTGGTGTGGCCGAGCAAAATATGGCCACTATTGCCGCCGGTATGGCTAACTACGGAAAAATTCCCTTCATTTCTTCGTATGCGGCATTTAGCCCAGGAAGAAATAATGAACAAATAAGAACCACTATTTCTTTAAATAATCTTCCAGTAAAAGTAGCCGGAGCTCATGCCGGTGTTTCGGTTGGCCCCGATGGCGCCACTCATCAAGCGCTAGAAGATATAGCTCTAATGCGCGTGCAACCTAATATGGTTGTTATTTCGCCCTGCGACACTATTGAAGCAAAAAAGGCTACAGTTGCAGCCGCTTTTAATGGAAAACCGACATATATTAGATTGGGTAGAGAAAAGTCGCCGGTATTTACCACCGAGGCAATGCCGTTTGAGATTGGCAAAGCCCAAATTTTGCGCCAAGGAAAAGATGTAACCATTATTGCCTGTGGACCATTAGTATATGAAGCGTTACTTGCCGCCGAAAAATTAGAAAAAGAGGGAATCAGTGCCGAAGTAATAAACAATCACACTATAAAACCAATGGACAAAAAAACCATCTTAGCATCGGTTAAAAAAACCGGCGCCGTGGTAACCATTGAAGAGCATCAAATTATGGGTGGAATGGGTTCAGCTTGCGCCGAAATGTTAGTGCAAAATTTTCCTGTACCAATAGAAATGATTGGTATGAAAGACCAGTTTGGTCAATCTGGCACTCCCGACGAATTGCTTAATTTTTTTGGTTTAACTAGTCCATTTATTGTGAAGGCGGTAAAAAAAGCCCTTCGACGTTGCTCAGGGTAAATTTAAAAAGAAAAAAATAAATACATGAAAAAATTTGACGTTATTTCAATCGGTGACACTACTTTGGATGTTTTTTTGGAGTTGGACGAATCGGACGCCAGTGTCCAGTGTGGCCCAGATGGGGAAGACTGTAAATTATTGCTTTCCTGGCCAGATAAAATTCCGGTAAAAAAAATAACTAATGTTCCCGCGGTGGGAAATGCCGCTAATGTGGCAGTGGGATGTGCGCGATTGGGGTTAAAATCAGCTCTGTATACCATATTGGGTAAAGATTCTAGTGGCAAGGAGGCTTTTGAAAAACTGGTATCAGAAAAAGTAGCTAAGGATTATATTGTTTGGGACAAACATCGTGGTACCAATTATTCTGCAGTTATTAATCTTAAGGGCGAGAGGACTATTTTGGTTTACCACGAACCTCGGGATTATCAATTGCCAAAATTAGGTAAAACCGATTGGGTATATTTAACTGCCAGTGGCCAGCCCGATGAAAATCTCCATTTGCAGGTAATTGAGTATGTGAAAAAAAACAACGCTAAGTTGGCTTTTAACCCAGGTGACCAGCAGATGAAAAAGGGTCTTGAAGCGTTAAGACCGGTTATTAAAAATTGCACGGTATTTTTTATTAACAAACAAGAAGCTGAAAAATTACTGGGCCAAGACAGTGATGAAAAGACACTTTTGCAATTGTTGCATAATGAAGGGCCAAAAATTGTGGTGATTACCGATGGGTCAAAGGGGTCATATAGTTTTGACGGCAATGATTACTATTTTCAGGAAATTTTACATGTTCCACTCATAGAAATGACAGGCTGTGGCGATAGTTATGCAACCGGATTTATTTCGGCTTTGCATTTAGGCAAAAGTATTCCTGAAGCGATGAAATGGGGAACAACAAATGCCGCCGCCAAATTACAACAAATTGGAGCTCAAGCCGGTCTTTTAACCAGAAAACAATTAGAAGGTTTTATTAACGGAACTGTTAAATTTGATTTTATAAAAGACAATTCTGGTTTGAATCCACAAAAAATATAAAAATTGCTAAAGCAATATTATAATGAACATTAAAAAACTTACACAAACTACCAAAGCGCTTTTTGCCAACGACAAAGGCTTACTGGCAATGGATGAAAGTACGGCAACTTGCAATAAGCGTTTTGCAGAACTTGGCATTCCAGAAACCGAAGAAGCCAGGCTGGCATGGCGTGAATTAATTATCACTACGCCAAATCTTGCTAAATGTATTAGCGGCTTAATTTTGTATGACGAAACGATTCGCCAGAAAAAAGAAGACGGTACGCTTTTTGTTGATGTTATCAAAGATGCTGGTATTATTCCAGGAATTAAAGTTGACGCTGGCCTAAAAGATATGCCAGGCCACCCTGGGGAAAAAGTCACCGAAGGTTTAAATGGATTAAATGGTAGGTTAGCTGAATACTTTCAAATGGGAGCCCGTTTTGCCAAGTGGCGCGCGGCATTTACTATTGGCGATGAAATTCCCAGTCAAGACTGTATTGAAGAAAATGCAAAAATACTGGCTGAATATGCTCTAATGTGCCAGGAAGCTGGAATAGTTCCCATAGTTGAACCAGAAGTTTTAATGGATGGCAGTCATACTATGGAACAATGCAGAGAGATAACAGAAAAAGTTTTGCAAACTGTTTTTAAGTATTTAGTTATAAAAAAAGTGGCATTGGAAGGCATTGTTTTAAAGCCCAATATGGTGGTTGCCGGATTAGATTGTCCTGTTCAAAAATCAGTAAAAGAAGTAGCCGATGCTACAGTTGAGCTTCTTATGAAAGTTGTACCGGCCAATGTTGCTGGAATTGCTTTTTTATCAGGTGGACAATCTAGCGAACTTGCTTCAGAGCGTTTGAGTGTTATGAATGCCAAATTTAAAACGCAGTTGCCTTGGCCGTTGACATTTTCATACTCGCGCGCCATTCAATATCCGGCTTTGGCAATTTGGCAAGGCAAAGATGCCAATGTGGCGGCTGCGCAAGAATCTTTATATCATCGTGCCAACCTCAACCAAGCCGCTCGCCGCGGCGAATATAAAGTTGAAATGGAAAAATCATTTTAAGTGGAAATGGCGACTATCCCCATTCCTCGTTGAGAGGGAAATCCGTTCCGCTCGGCGCGCCACAGTGCGCCTCGCAGTTTGCCAAAACGAGGTTAGTCGTTCGCATTTGTTTATTCTTTGTTTGTTGACAAAAGTAGAAAGCCATGATAATAATAACTATAGCCCATCGCTCATTGAAAATTCAATAACCTGAAAAGGAAGTTTCTAGTGACAAACGACGAAAAAGCCATGTATACTGGCATGGCCATGTCGCGCAATACAGAGGTTACACTGCGGTGGTCACGGAGTCAGATGTTTATGATCATCAATTCGGCCATGCTTTCAGTCGTGTTCACGCGGGACGCGAGTTTCTTGTTACTTCTTTTCCTTGGCCTCTTTGGCATAGGAATAGCACTGGTATGGCTGATGATCAATGAAAAAAGTCAGCAGTGGGTTGAATACTGGCAGACTCGCTTGGCGCAGATTAAGCACGAAGAAGAACCTGCCACCGTTAATGTGTTCATTGGTCCAGAATGGGACACCATCAACAAAGGGTGGACGTTTCATAGGCTACTTACGATCCTGCCTAGGGGATTCGCCATAGTCTGGATCGGCGTGTTTCTTTTTTCTTTCACTCGGCTTTTCTAAAGGATGACCTTCTATGATGAAGAATTTCAGAGAAATGACCTGGAGGCTCGTACTGGGTCATCTGTTCTTTTTTTTCCTGGGAGTAATCGCTCTCACCACAGTCGTAGTCGTTGTTGGCTCCGGACGCGAAAAACTAGGTGATGCCATTGGCGTCATCTCTCTCGGAATGTCTTACATGATTACCTCTATTATTTCTTTTCTCTGGTTCCTGCTTGAGAAGAGAAAGGAAGGAAATAACCCAGATACCTCTCAATATCAAAAGCAAAAGGAGTTGACCGTTACTCATTGAAAACGGTCGTTAAAATCAACAAGCCCCGGTTCTACGGAATCAGGGCTTTTTATTTTCTGCGTGAGAAATGGGGACAGCTACTATCCTTTGTGATATGATATACTAAATAAAGGTAAAGAATATAGTATGTGCGTACATCTTGACACGATTTCATTTTCTGCTATACTTTACTTAGGTAAAGTAAACATATGAAAAGCTGGTATACTAAGACAACTAAAGATCTGTTTGAAGCAATCCTTCAATTAAAGGACGTGGGAGAAACTAAAAGGTTTTTCCGTGATTTGCTTACTGAAGCGGAAATTATCGAATTTAGCAAACGGTGGCAAACCGCACAAATGCTTAATGAAAATATCTCATATGAAAAGATAGAAAAAGTTACTGGTTTAAGCTCAAGAACCGTTGCCAGAATTTCCAAATGGCTCAACGAAGGAATGGGCGGTTATAAATTAATGCTCAATAAACTGAACCATCATCACAGCTCCATCCAAACAGGAAGGGGATTATCTTGATGTGTAACTAAAATGTAACATAAAGCTAACCTTCTCCTTGTTTGGAGAGGGTTTTTTATTTGCCTGCCCAAAAGGCAAAACAGTTCTTTGAAGGGGGAGAGAATTATGCAAAGACTCATCAGCTACTTTACAGATGGAATCACTTCGCGGACGCTCCAAACCATTGGAGCGGAAGTTGAAACCCAGTTTGTGGATAAAAATGGTGTGGCCATCCAAACACAAACGTCTCAGCAAATGCTAGGATACCTTGCCAAAAACGGATGGAAGGTGGATTGCCTTAAAGGCAGCCTGATAACCGCCCTTGTTGATCGGGGTGGTAACAAAATATTCTACGAGCTTGGCAGGCACAACATAGAGGTTTCCACAGCAGCTTCGACATTGGATTGTGTGTTGGGCGTCGCCAAAAAGTGTCTTGCCCAAATTTATCAAGTTGCTTGGATGTTCGGTGTGGAGCCATATTTCGCACCGATACTCTTCGGCGACGAAGATTTACTGGTTATTCCTGACGAAAGGGACGCAACTTGGTTGGAACTGGATGGACGAAAAGCGCTGGCTCCGCTTGCGCGCACGTCGTCTGTCCAATTCACATTCTCGGTTGCCATACAAGATGCCGTGAGAATATTGAACGGATTCGGAGAACGGATCGAATCGTTCTTGGCGGATTTTCCACAGGACGTTGTCTGGAAACGATACATCTCGGATTCGTTTGCGGGATATCTTCCTGATCGCTATGGCGGCCCGCTGATGTTTGAGTCATTGGAGGGTTATTGCCGAGCTCTTGTTCGACACGATGTCATTCAAGGATCGCGTTTTGTGACGTTTCCGAACGCAAGTGATTTGGACATCTCTCTCTATCTGCGCAGTATCTGGTGGCACTTCAGGCTCAAGCGTTACAGCAACGCTTTGTGCATTGAGGCACGGCCCATGGCTCGCAGGGCGGACGAGCAATTCCAGTGCCAGCTGGATAGAGTATTGGAAATTGTCTGCGCATAACTCAAAAAACCTTGTGTGGACGGTTGGCTACACAAGGTTTCTTATTTTTTTCCATATTGTATTTTTAATATAAAACAAGCAGAATAAAATAATTAATAAGATAAAAATAAAAAATGAAAAACAAAAATTTATACTTTGCATATGGGTCAAATTTGGACGAAAAACAAATGAAAGAACGCTGTCCAGGCTCCGAATTATTAGGTGCGGCAGTGTTAAAAAACTACCGCTTAGATTTTACAATATATTCTCCAAGATGGAAGTATGGATGCGCTGATGTAATTAAGAATGCGGAAAATGAGGTTTGGGGCGTGCTATACACTTTGTCTGAGGAAGACTTGCAAAAATTAGACAAATGTGAAGGAGACCCGAATTTTTACAGAAGAATACAAGTTGATATTTTAGATAAAATGGGTGAGTTGGTTCAGGCTTACACCTACGAGGTAGTTAACAAATCTCCATTTCAAATGCCATCTTCCAAATATCTCAATATTATCAAAGAAGCCTCCAGAAAATTTAATTTCCCCCAAAATTATCAGGATTTTTTGAAAAATATTAAGTTTATTCCTTAATTTAAAGGGTTTTTTATTGCATTTTCGCTCTAAAAAAGGCATAATAGGATAATAAATCCAATATGTCAGAAGATTTTTTAAAAAATTTAGTAAAAGAATACAAGTATTGGGAAGTTTACATTCACGAAAATCAAAGCTATCTTGGGCGATGCGTAATTTGGTGCAAGCGGGAAAACGCACTTGATTTAACTGATGCAACGAAAAAAGAGCAACGAGAATTATTTTTAATCTTGCACAATTTAAGAGAGGCAGAGAAAAAAGCTTTCCAGCCAGATTGGTTTAATTATTCGTTTTTAGGCAATGAAACTCGGCATTTGCACGGTCATTTTATTCCTCGGTATGCAAAACCAAAAACATTTATGGGTATTATATTTAAAGATAAGTTATATGGACACAATTACAAAACCGACCACAATTTTCAAACATCAACCAAGTTATTAGCCGAAGTAATAAATAGATTAAAGTCGGTTTTATAAGGTAGTATAAGAAATGGAAATACGAATTTTTAAATAAAAATAAAAAAGTTTCAATACATGGACATAGAATACGAAGCGACATTTATAAATATAAATAAGGAAGAGATAAGAAAAAAATTAAAGAAGGTTGGGGCGAAATTAGTAAAACCTGAGTTTGTGCAAAAAAGGGTTAATTTTCATTTACCGAAAGGTCACGAAAATGAGAATGCTTGGATGAGGATAAGGGATGAACAAAATAAAATAACAATGAGCTATAAAGAAATTAACGGAGAAAAAATTGAAAATCAGAAAGAAATAAATTTAGTTATCGATGATTTTAAAACAGGAGAAGAATTTTTAATATCAATTGGCTGTCAAAGGAAATCTTATCAGGAAACAAAAAGAGAGATATGGGAGTTGGACGGTGTTGAAATTTGCATCGACGAATGGCCATTTTTAGAACCCTTTGTAGAGGTTGAAGGAAAATCAGAAAAAGAAGTAAAAGCAGTTTCTGAAAAAATTGGCTTTGATTATTCAAAAGCTTTGTTTTGTCCGGCCGGAGATATATATAGTAAAAAATATAATATCTCGTCTCAGGTTATATCTAATAAGATATCTAAAATAACTTTTGGTATGAAAAACCCATTTTTAAAGTTTCGAAATAAGCAATGAAAAAAATAATTTTAGCATCATCATCTCCAAGAAGAAAAGATTTACTTTTGCAGATTGGCTTGAAATTTGAAATAGATCCAAGCAATTACCAAGAAGATATGACCCTAAAAATGAATCCAAAAAAATTGGCGGAATATTTGTCGTTGGGAAAAGTAAAAAATGTGGCTCAAAGGCACAAAGATTCAATTATTATTGCAGCGGATACTTTTTGCGTTCTTGACAAAGAAGTTTTAGGAAAACCAAGAACAAAAGAAAATGCTAAAATTATGTTGCAAAAACTTAGCGGTAAAGTACACTCTGTGATAACTGGATTTACTATTATTGATACCGAAACAAACAAACAAGTTTCAAAATCAATAGAAACAAAAGTGTATTTTAAACCTATTTCCAATAAAGAAATCGATGCGTATATTGCTTCAGGGGGACCATTAGAGTTTGCAGGGGCTTACGCCATACAGCACCTCGGAGGTTTATTTGTAGAAAAAATAGAAGGTGACTACTTTAATATTGTCGGGCTTCCAATATTACCATTAACTGTAGAACTTAAAAAATTCGGGATTAATATTCTGTAAACTTTTTATTAATGAGGAAGTAGAAATGGTGGCTGTCCCCATTACCCCCCCCACCTATGTAGACATTAGTTATTAACAGGCGAGGGTATTGACATAGAGTAAACAAAAGATTAGTATGAGTTTAATAAATCCTTATCGTTTGCTTCGGCTACGGTAAGCAATAGGAGCCCCTTTGGGGGCTCTTGTTTTTTATAAAGTAAAGTTATATCCTTGAAATATGGAAAATCCAAAGCGTGTAGCTGTCTTTATAGATAATAGTAATGTTTTTCACCACATTTACGATATTAAAAAACAGGATAAAAGCTGGGTTTGTTTGTATAATCCCTTAATTCTTGCCGAAAAGTTAGCTGGGAATAGAAATCTTGTATATGTTGGTTTTTACTGTGTCCGCCCACCATCATATCTTTTAAATGGCACAAAAGATGACCAAAGAAAATACAATATAACTCAAAAATATTATGGGGAAATTGAAAAACTATTAAAACTTTCAATGAAATTTGGGGATTTAAAGGGTACAAGGGGACAACTTCAAGAAAAGAATTTAGATACCCAATTAGCAACAGATATGGTTACTATGGCGGCTTTAGATGAATTTGATGTAGCTATTCTTGTTTCAAACGATGGGGATTATAAGAGTGCCATTGAGAACACCAAAAGATTTAATAAAAAGATAGAAAATATGTTTTTTAAAGGTAGCTTATCTATGGCTATTGATGGGAAGTGCGATATTAAAAGACGAGCTCGTCGTTCTTTCTTTGTAAAATTAGACAGACTATAAATTAAATAAAGCTTAATACACCCATTTCTTGCTTTATTTTATTCCAATCAAGCGTTTTAAATGTGTCCAGCAAGCCCCTCCATTTCTCCATTCCTTAGTCCTAAGCATTTTCAGGCGCTTATAGATGCGAAAGTTTTAAAATAATTTTTATGAAAAAATTAATAATTTTAGTTGGCACTACTTCAGATCAAAAAATAAATTATTTGAAAGAGATTTTAAAAGAACTAAATATAAAATCAGAGTTAATTTCAATTCGAGTGAATAGTGGTGTTTCTGAACAACCTAAAACATCAACAGAAACCAAGAAAGGTTCAATTAATCGAGCCAAAAGAGCATTTAAAAAAGAATTAAAGGCAGATTTTTCAATAGGAATTGAAGTTGGGTATCATAAAAATTCTAAAAGAAAATATGAAATGTTTTGTTGGGTTACTATTATTGGTAATAATGGCTATCAAATATCAAGCCAGTCGCATAAGTTTTTATTGCCTAAATATTATCAGAATGTTTTGGAAAAAGGTTTATTTGTAAACGAGCATTTGGGTGGGTTCATGAAAAATAAAAAAGAAGCATCGCACGCAAAGAGGAAAATTGACGAAATAGTTCGTCATAGAAAACCGTTTATTGAAAACGCCTTAAAAAATGCGTTAATCCGTTATCTAAATAAAGAATATTTTTAGAAAGTAGAATAGAGCGTAGAGTTATGAGAACCTTCCAATAAATCGCTAAAAGTAAAAATGGTGGCTGTCCCTATTTCTCATTTTTCGTTTGCCTTGATTGAAGGTAGATAGATAGTGTTCTTTATTTCCCTTGGATGAATTTTTAATAATAAATCCTTTATTTCAATAGGAAAGATATTCATTTTTTCTATTTTAGTGTAATCTACCCAAACAGGCGTAAACACATATTTATTAGAAATCTTTTTAAATTCAGGAGAGTTAGTGTTCAGTTTTGGCCTAAAAGTGCTATTTAATTCTCGGTAAAAGTAAAAACTTTTTTCATTGATATCCTTTTTGTTTAACTGAATAATGTGGCTAAGAGTCCCTGAAATATTGTAACTTAGCTCTTCTTTTGCCTCCCTTTTCACAGCATCAATAGCGTTTTCGCCCTTTTCTATAGTGCCACCCGGAAAACAATAATAACTGAGGTTTCCTTTTTTTCTTTTGACTAATAATATTCTCTCTTTATAGGTCAAGATAATGACTGTTCTTTTTTTAATCATTGTGTTAGAATACCATATCTTTTTACCTTTAACCAATAAACAAGAAAGGGGTGCAAAAGATGAAGCGACCTTTTATCTTTGACGGCTTAGATGGTTCCGGCAAAACCACGCTAGTGCAGAGCATAGCTTTGGTAACAGGAATGAGTATTATCCCACGTCTTTCGCTAATAGAAGACGCAGGGATCAAAGATAAAATAAGGAATAAGAATATCTCGGTGGATACAATTCATAAGCTCTATATGTCAGCAACGCATGTGCACCTTATGGATCTTATTTTGCCGAAGATAGAGTCTGGCGAAAAATTTCTCATTGATCGGTGGATAGCAGGAATGTTAACTATGCATGTTTTGCGAGGAGGAACATTAGCTCATTGGACTACTCGAAATTACGACTGGAGTCCTATTAAAGCGGTGGATTGTATCTTTGTAAGGGCTTCAGAAGAAGTACGCAAACAAAGAATCATGTGTCGTGGTTCGCTGACGAAATCAGATAGGGTAAGCTTCCATAAAGATGCTGAAACTATCCACCTCCAATTTGCCCAGAGATTTTACCGACGCGTGATACTTCTTGAGGCAACAAATCTCAATCCCGACGAACTTCTCGCAGAAGCTTTAAGGGTTTTGGATATTTAGCACATTGGTTTGCGTAAAGGCGAATGATTTTATAGGAGTAACTCGTAGTTACTCCTTTTTATTTTCTGAATTTATCACTATTCTTTCCTACTTTTCTTTGTCCGGAGATGAAAAAAAATGTCATTAATCAGTTAGTTACCCAGTACGAAAGAACTTTTGGCAAAGCACCCCATGAATTATGCAAAGAGGTTGTCCAAGATTTAATAGCAGAAATGCCCCCAGAAGAAATTCCTTCAAGTTTAAAGTAAGTACTATTTAGTACACCAGTGGCCATAGTGTTGTTTTTTTGAAAAAACTGTTGATTGTTTTACTAACAGGTGGTATTATTAGCATAATGAAGACAATAGAAAGAGGTAAGCAGATTTATATGCATAAAAATTCAAAGGTTGGAATTTCAATGTTCCGCGCTTTTTCTAGTGTTCCTGATAAATATCAGGAAAAGAGTCTTTCTCTTTCAAAAAGTATTTCTGAAAATTTTATTTAAAAATACACTCATTAGCGGGTGTATTTTTTTAAAAATTATGCATTTTGGAGAACATTTAACAATCGATGGATACGGTGGTAACTTTGAAAAGCTAAATGATGAAGAATGGTGGCTGTCCCCATTGTCCCTCCCATTACTCATTACTGCAGAGGTCAGCCGTATTGCATTATAAGAAAAATCATGGCATGGTATTGATGGAAGAGATTCATGTTGAGTTTCTCAAACAGCACATTAAAAAAATAAAAAGGATAAGACGTGTATCCAATTTACAATTTGCGCAAAGGAGAACTGTTATGCGTAAAATCGAAGGTTTGAAATTTCTTCAGAGATTTTTTCCGGACCAATGCGTTGACTGTATATTCGTAACTGATAAAGAGCCTATTATTTTAAATGATCTCGAGAAACATGCTTCTTCGCTTTTCCGAGTACGATCAAGTCGAAGGAATGGGTCCGACATCAATGCTCCAAGTAAAACCTGTCACTCGGTAAAAGAGGTTGTAAAATTCGTAGAAGATTTACGAAGTTTAAAACAATCTTGGGAGTTTGTAATTCACCGTGTAGATAAAGCGTACTTTACACCAAGTTTTATTGGCACAATAGCGCTTTTCTATAAGGTAGAACCTCAAATCATGATTGATCTGCAATATGTGCCAAGTAGGGACGCACAAGCAATTGCCAATGGAGCATATCATGGTCAGCCACCGCGAGATTGGAAAGTGGCTGCTATGTACACTTTTCCTTTCTTTGGGCGACAACCTTGGATACGGATTATCGATCCATTATTTCAATTAAGTGCGGTGAGTGAGTTTATCCCACGTTTATGGCGTATCGGTCGCGAAATTGATGATGTGAAGCAGTCTTTAGATGATCGATCATCAGCAGCTTTACCAGAATCAGTAACGCGTTTCAATCTTTATTCAGATGGATCAATTTTGCTTGACGATCATCGTAACGTGAGTTCGTTCATCTAGCATTAATACCGGTGTGCTATAAGATAGTATGCCGGTTTTCTTTGTATATTAAATTTGATACTATAAAAGATATAAAAAGTTAAATTATTTTAAAAATATGAATGTTATAAAAGTAATTAGGGATGAGGATTTTGGTTTGGATAATCCAGTCCCAAAGAATTATAAGGAGCGCAAAGCAAGTCGTTCCATTGTTTTTGATGAGAATAGACATGTTGCTTTACTTCATGTAACAAAAAAGAATTATCATAAACTACCTGGTGGAGGCATGGAAAAAGGGGAAGAAATTTCTGAAACACTTGAGAGAGAATTATTTGAAGAAATCGGATGTTCCGTAAAAGATGTTCGAGAGCTTGGTATCATTGAAGAGTATCGTAATAAACTGGAACTTCATCAAATTTCCTACTGTTTTTTAGCTAATCTTATCGGAGATAAGGGAACTCCACACTTTAAAGATGATGAAATAGATGATGGTTTTAAAATAACATGGATGGATATACGGGATGCGATTAGAACATTAGAAAGTGAAATAAATACCAGAGATTATAGGGATAAATTTATATGCTTACGAGACCTCATATTACTAAAAGAGGCAGTAAAAGTTTACAAGTAATATTTGACGAATAATAAATGGTTAGGAATACCATCAAGACAGTAATAAAGTTTTAAAAACTAATTTTAAGATTATGGAAAATACTGAAAAGAAATTCTCCATCGCTGGCGCCAATTTCAAAATTAAATCAAATTTTGAAATAGAAAGCTTGTTGTACGAACCGCAACCATACAATTTACATATCAACTATTTAATTAAAGACAAAGTTAAAAAGAGAGACATTTTCACTATCGTTATTCTTAGAAATAACAAGAACTTAAGTCTCCATGTAAAGGGTAGAAACCTTACCATTAGTGGCAAGATAGACGCTATGTTTGAACGCGAATACAATCCTCAATTCGGACTTTTTGGTAATAAGGGGATAATACATCACTTTATTCTACATACTCTTGAAAACTATTTGAAATTCAGCTTTTTGCATGCATCGGCGATACTTCATCCACACAGAAAAAAAATATGTATTGCACTTGGTCCAAGTGGTTCTGGTAAAAGCGTCTTTGTTTCAAATGCCCTAAAAATAGGTTGGAAACTAATTGCAACTGAACAAGTTATAATTAGTGCTGACGGAGAAATATTTAAGGGAAATCAGTATGATAATATTTCACCAAAAGCAGTTGATTTTATAGAATCACAGCTAGACAGGGCAGTTGTCTTTAAAGAAAAACAACTGATTGAACCCACTGGTCAAAAATTACTTGCAAATCTCTCAGAATACGGGATCAGCGTAAATAAACTTTTACTACAAGGTTACGAACTTAACCTTGTAGTCCTTAATTTTGGTAATCTTTCTCATAAAAATGGTACACCTATTATTGATGAAGATTTTTTACTAAGAGTTATGCAATACAGTTCAAGTGAAAAGATATGTGCTCCTATAATTTTTGATAAAAATATATTTAAACTTAATATGAATGGGAATTCAAAAAATAGAACAACTACGGTTAATTTAATTATTGGTAAGGCAAATAAAAAAATCGTTCTTGGTGGTAATTATACGGATTTTGAGAGATGGTTACAGTACGAATATTTAAATTAATAAAAAAAATTAATAATATTAGAAATCAAATAAGAAAAATATGGAAAAACTAAAACAAGCAAGGTGGGCAAATTTTGATGAAATAACATCTCGCATTATTTCATTCGAAGGCAAACAACCTATTCAAATGAAGCATAGCGATGGTACAGCATTGCCACTACTAGTAGACGATTCAAAAACTAATAAATTTGGAGCAGATATTATTAGGTTTGCGCCAGGAGAAGGTGTTGGACTTCATAAGCATATTGGTGCGCACATTCTTATGGTAACAAAAGGCAGTGGTATACTTGTGTATGAGGACGAAAGACACTCTATGTTCGAAGGGATGATTTATTTAGTTCCATCAAATATTGCTCATGCAATTGAGGCGACAACAGAGATAGTACTGGTAGCAATTGGCAATGACTATAGACCAGCTAATAGTGAAGAGCGTCTCAATATTGTAGGCTAATTAATGTGACAAGAATATGATTTTTAACCTTGAACTTTTTAAACAACATTTACAAGATGCGGAAGTTATCATGTTTAAAAATGAAATTAGGGGATCTTTGACATACTTGCAATATGGGATGGAAGTTAGAAATAAAATATACTCACTGGCCATGGATATGCTAAGAGATGATGAATTTAAGGAAATTAAATTGTCGGATATTATAAGAAAATCAGATGTCGTAAAACTCGATTCGATTTCTTTAATATCGGAAAATTATTTTTCCATTATTGAAAATAACTTTAATATGGCGGCGGGGCACGAAATACCGTTTTATTTGTTTTTAAAGAAATATTTAAAACTTTTTCGTCCTGTTGTTTTTCCTATTAAATTTTTTAATTTTGGATCAGTTTTCAGATTTCCAAAGAAGACAAAGTTCCCTTTCAACTTAGGAGAGCGGAGGTCCTTTTTAGAATGCTTTATAGTTTACAAAAACGAAAAAAGTAAAGAAAAGTATATTAATTGGGCAGTTGAGTGGAATAGACAATTAATAAAAGAAAAATTACATTTACCGTCAATTGAGGTCGAACGTCCTTTGATAACTAACAAATCTTTTTCTCGTAAAACTATTTGTATAGATTCGTTGACTCCTATAGGTATAAGCGTTATTACGGGAATGTCCTACTTTCACGATGATATATTTACAAAGTTATTAGAAATAAAATATAAACACAATCTTACCGGTAAAAGTAAATTATTTCATGCCATGCATTTTGGAATTAGTGATAACTTATTTTTTTCCTATCTGATTAATTGTCATGACGGAAGAGGGTTTCGTATGCTTAATAATATTGCTCCACTTCATATTGAAATCATAATAAGCGATGATGTGAAACCCAAACCCTTTGAATTGGAGTTGATTACTAAATATCTTGATGAAAAAAAGTATCGGTATAATGTAGAATATGCGAAGAAACTGCAAAAACCGCGTTTTTATATCAAAAAAAATATCATAAATGGTACACCCCTCACCATTATTTTTTCACATTATAATAGTAGTAGTATGACTTTATTTTATAGAGGAGATTTCGCTACTCAAGAATTTAAGATAAACGACTTGTATCTTATTGATGATTTTTTGAAGAAAAATGACGAAGAAATTATTTGTCATTTTAAAATAATAGAAGCTGAAACTATAGTTGAATGTGATACGATTGAAGATGTAAACAGATCGCTCTTGGATGGAAAAGTGTGCAAAATTTACTTAAAAAATAATGATAATAATATTCAAAACTGGAATCAAAAATTATTGCTTGTCCATGTGCTTGGTTTTTGCATTAGTAAAAATAGTGGTTACGACATCTTAACAGGAGATTCTGTCTTTACATTAGCTTATATCTCAAAAAGGTCATAAATAGAAAAAATTAAGTCGTTAAGCAAATGAAAAAACAAATAGTAATAATTCACCGGGGTTTCGCATTTGATACGTATAAATATAATAAATGGGGTGAAATAGGGACAGAAATAGGAAATAGGGGAAATGGGGACGGCCACCATTTTATTTAATATTTTTTATTTGAATAAAATAATTAAGTGGCTATAGTGTTGTTTTTTTAAAAACTGTTGATTGTTTTATTGACAGGTGGTATTATTAGCACGATGAAGACAATAGAAAGAGGTAAGCAGATTTATACGCATAAAAATTCAAAGGTTGGAATTTCAATGTTCCGCGCTTTTTCTAGTGTTCCTGATAAATATCAGGAAAAGAGTCTTTCTCTTTCAAAAAGTATTTCTGAAAATTTTACTTAAAAATACACCAATTAGCAGGTGTATTTTTTGATTAAGTTAATGATTATGCATTTTGGGGAACATCTTACAATTGATGGATATGGCGGTCTTTTTGAAAAGCTAAATGATAAAAATGGTGTCTGATCCCACGTAGTATGTGAACCAGAGCTGGTGATTGACAACACTTTTTGGTTAATATAGTATGAAACTGAAGGATTAAGAAGCTTTGCGTTTTGCATATTTTTCCATGATCCTTGTTGTTCTTTGAAAAAATAAAGGGAGGTTGGTAAAACATGAAGTACAATAACCATCTGAATCCGATGAGTGTGAGAGAGTTTTATTCCGATTCTGCTATGCCACTTTTTTACCAGGAGTGGGCTAATAACTCTGGTAAAGAACCTTTGAGTTCCAAAAAAGTCAGAATTGCTATTACCGAAAAGTGTAACTTCGCGTGTCCATTTTGTTATAACGAAGGAATGTCTAATATTTCAAAGATATTGAGCGTAGGAGATATTAGGTTAATTGCCGAGGCAATATCTCCTTACGTTTCAGGATTAAAGATTGTTGGTGGTGAGCCTTTGTTACATCCTCAGTTTGGCGAGGTTGTTGAGCTCTGTTCTAAAACTTGTTCAACAACTGTCACTACTAATGGGTTTTTCCTTGACCGATGGACTAAGTATTTGGAGAGACTTACTGGAATAACGGTAAGTATCCAATCGCTCAACCCAGAAATCTATCGGTCCTTAATGGGTACTCGCTTTGGACCAGAAGTAGTATTAAGGCAGATATCCCTATTTACAGAAAAAACAGAGATACCAGTTTCTGTAAATTGCGTTTTGACAAATGAAAATTCTCCCTCGATTTTAAATTTCATCGAGGAAATAGTATCTTGTGGCGCCAATGCTGTAAATTTGTTGGGACTCCTTTGTATTACAGACAAGGACAAAGAGGGGTATTATCCCCTTACATCCATTGTTGCTATTCTGACCGACAAGTATGGTCAGCCCGAAGTTGTTTCAAGTACGAGATTGAGATTTAGAATAAAAGAAAGCGTCCACACAGATGTTGTATACCAATTCTGTATGGTGGGCTGTGGTGTTTGTCGAACCGACGGATTTATTCGATTCGATCCAACGCCTGCTATTTCTTACTGCCTAGCGTCAGGTCCCATATCGATAAAGGAGGAAATTGATTCGAAAGATCCCTTAAAAATTCGTCAGTTGTTTTTAAGGGCTGTAAACCAGATGGGTCAACCAACTGGTTATAAATACCAGGTTGTCTCCAGGAGACCAGACTCCAAGGGGATATACTCCTTATTGTAAAGTACACGAGGGGTGCATACATCTGCATCCCTTTTTCTTTATTATTTTTCTAGATAGTTATAAAATATATATCTTTATGTAGGGGTGGTAGAGGGATTACTAATTTGGGTGCAACCAAATTATTTAAAGGTTCAACTCCTTTCCCCTACTCTGCCATTTTTTAATAAAAATGAGAAAAATAACTAATAAATCTGAATTCAAAAAAGAATATCAAAAACAGTGTCTTTTCTTTGGTAAAAATTTAAAAGTTAAAGGTTTTATTAATACTAATATAATAAAAGTAATTGGTAGTAATTTAGAAATATATAAACAGATATTGTCTCAAGAAAAAAAGCCCATAAAACTAAAGTATATTTATGATAGAATAGAGAATTATAATAATTACTTAAAATTTTTAAGGAACGTATCAGAAAAAAATATCACAAAACCACCTCTTGCTCTTTATTCATCCACTGCAAACCTAATTAATAATGGAAATTATGATCTTAGAATTAATTATGTATTAAATATATTTAATACAAATCACCACTTCTTATTTATTTTTTTAGAAGAGCCTATTTTTCATTCCGATAAAGATTTTAAAATAACAATCGTAAAAGAAAAATTAACAATAGATTTTAAAAGACATAAATTTTTAGAAATAAAAAACAATATTTCTTATTGGGACAGAAAAATAAAAAGAGATATTGGGTCGTATATAGAAAATTTATCATTTAAAAATAAAGAATGGCTCAAAGAAAGATATTTTACGATTTTTGACTTTATTTTTAAATTAATTTTAGATTCTAATTCATATGAAGAACTATCAAAAAAAGTAGCAATTGACTGTTTGTTAATAGAAGGTTTCCAAGGAGTAATATTAAATCAATTAGATTTGATTGATCTACTAAAAAATAGAGTAGACTTCAGAGAATTATTTAATAATAAAGACATTGAAATAGATATAATAAAATGCTGTGTTTGCGATAAACAGCACATAGGTCCATTTAAAAGAAATCTATCCGAAGGAATTTCGTGTGGCGATTTAAACTGGTCTATTATATCTAATTCAAAAATAAGATTTAAAAAAGCTCTATTACCCTTTGTAGTATTATTTTACTTGAATATTATACCCGTATTATCTGATCATAATTATTCAGAAAAAATCAAGAAATTTGAATCGACGAATAAATTAGATAAAGAAAATATTTGGTTTGCCTTACGCAAAATAAAATTCATATCTCTTTTCAAAGAATCAATGACATATATTAATATTTTAGCCGAGGGAGTAAATAAAGATATATATAAGCATATTAAAAATTGGAATAATCAAAAAGCAATTATTATTGGCAATCAAAGCTTTTATAAATTGAAAAACAAACAAGCTGATTTTATTTCCTTAAATAAATCGAATTTTTCTAAAAATATATTGAATATTATAAAAAAGAGAGAAGAGTTAAGGGTACTCAAAAAGTGGCATGAGGCTGATGCACTGAAAATAAAGCTTATATACTTAGGGATTGATTTTATTGAATCTGGAGGTAAGACTTTAGTTAGGGAAATTGGCTAATTTTTTAATATCTAAAAAGAATACATTATGAATAATCCGCTCAAAGCTATCGTATTATTCTTTGAAGGAGAAATTTCAAGAATAGAGAAAATAAAAAAAATCAAAAAGAGAAGCAATAAATTTGTGGTTCTCTGTGGTCCAAGTGGAAGTGGCAAAAATATGATAATAAAACATCTTATTGATCATTACGATTTCAGGGGACTTCCTTCTTTAACCACAAGATCGTTACGAAAGGGTGATGGTGAGCTTGAGATATTGTCTATGGGCAGGGATGAATTTATGGAAAGGGAGCTCGATGGTAAAATATTTTTACCTGTACATAATTATGGTAACTTATATGGGTATGATATAAATACAGTATTAAATAGCATTATTCAGAAAAGTAGTATTGTTATTGAATCTCCTACAGCCAACTTAACGACAGATGTGGCGTATTTCTTACCTGAAGCCATGGTAATAGGAATAATACCATCAACTACTAATGAGTTAGAACATCAATTGAATCTTCGGGGACTAAATGAAAAAAGAGACAAAAGGATACGATTATTAAATACAGAAATTGAAAAAGAACATATTATGGGTGCTTCAGAATTAATGGAAATTAATCAAGTAGTTCCTATTCCCGGGGTACCACAAGATACGCTTTCTCAAATTGACAGACTAATGGAAGAAAAAGGATTTAAAAAGAAAATAGCAGAATAAATATTTATTCTATAAAAAGTGATGTAAGTTGACTAATTATTTCAATAGTGATAAATTAAACACAATTCAATTGCACCTTAAAAACTTAATAAAGTACGGGCGATTGATTGCAAGCATGGTCTATGAAACAACGAAAGGAAAATCTCATGTCTCAGTCAGTCTACCTCTTTGATACCTATCAAAGAGAGAAAAGGTTGTTCATTCCACTTGAACAAGGCAATATCAAGATATACACTTGTGGACCCACGGTGTATGACTACCCGCACATCGGCAATCTCCGTGCATACATTTTTGCGGATGTTCTTCGCAGGATGTTTGAATACAACGGATACAAAGTGCGACACGTGATCAATATCACTGATGTTGGTCATCTTACCTCTGATTCTGACTACGGCGAGGACAAAATGGAGTTAAGTGCCCAGAGACAAAAGCGTTCTGCATTAGAGATCGCCGATTTGTATACGGGAATCTTTAAACAGAATCTTTTTGACCTCAACATCAAAGATCCTACTGTCTGGTGCAAGGCGACCGATCACATCAGTGAGCAGATTGTCTTGATCCAACGGTTGGAGAAGGCTGGGTATACATATTTGACTTCCGACGGTGTCTACTTTGACACCTCTAAGCTGTCAAACTACGGTTATCTTGCTCGTTTGGATGTTGAAGGAATCGAGCCAGGTGCTCGGGTTGAGTTGGGAGAAAAAAGGAATCCGACCGACTTCGCACTTTGGAAACTCTCTCCGAAAGAGAAGACAAGGCAGATGGAATGGCCGAGTCCATGGGGGGCTGGATTTCCTGGCTGGCACATTGAGTGCAGTGCTATGGCGATGAAGTACTTGGGAGAGATGATAGATGTTCACACTGGTGGCATTGATCATATTCCAGTACATCATACTAATGAAATAGCGCAGTCGGAGTCCGTAACCGGTCAGAAGTTCGTCAACTACTGGCTACATGTGGCGTTTCTGACTGTCGAAAGTCAGAAAATGTCAAAGAGCGCAGGGACATTTATTACCTTGCAAGAGGTTATCGATCGTCACTACGACCCTTTGGCGTTTCGCTACATGGCACTGACTTCTCACTACCGCGCTGGTCTAAATTTCACATGGGATGGATTAAAGGGTGCTCAAAAGGCACTCGCCTCCTTACGTGAAAAGGTGTCTCAGTACCAGCGCAAAGAGGTGGCACCTGACGAAGAATCTCTGACGGAGTTTAGGAGTCGCATTAACAATGATCTGAACACTCCCCAAGCTTTGGCGTTTCTATTTGAGGTTGTCAGGTCAAATTTGCTTGACACTGTCAAGCGGGCAACCATGCTTGAGTTTGACAAGGTGCTGGGGCTCAAGTTGGATCAAGTTTCGGCGGAAAGCGATGTACCGCAAGATGTGGTGGAGCTCTTGGTCCAACGCCAACAGTTCCGCAGGGAGAAAAATTGGAAGGAATCCGACCGCGTTCGTCAGGAGATCGTCGCTAAAGGATACGATGTCGAAGATACGCCTGAAAGGTCACGAGTTGTCAAAAAAGGGTTGTAAAGATCACAATCTTAAATTCAAGAGGTTGTAGTACAAAAACTACAACCTCTTTTTTCTTATTACAAGGAAATGGGGAAATGGAAATGGGGACAGCCATTATTTGACAATAAAATAGAAACAGAAATAAAATCTATTTTGAAATTAAGTGGCTTACCGTCGCTTTTTTTTAAAAACTGTTGATTGTTTTATTGACAGGTGGTATTATTAGCACGATGAAGACAATAGAAAGAGGTAAGCAGATTTATACGCATAAAAATTCAAAGGTTGGAATTTCAATGTTCCGCGCTTTTTCTAGTGTTCCTGATAAATATCAGGAAAAGAGTCTTTCTCTTTCAAAAAGTATTTCTGAAAATTTTACTTAAAAATACACCAATTAGCAGGTGTATTTTTTGATTAAGTTAATGATTGATTTTACAGATTCAAAATCGGTAATTGGGCTCATCGCAGGCATTATTGCTTTTACGGCTTATATTATCTATATAATTTCAATATTAAAAGGCAGAACCAAGCCAAATAGGTCAACTTGGTGGATTTGGTCGTTTATGGGATTGGTGGTTGGACTAAGTTATTATTTATCAGGCGCCGTTAATACTATTTGGGTTCCAGTAGTTGAGTTTATAGGGCCATTATCTATTGCACTATTGTCTGTAAAATATGGAGAAGGGAAGTTGAGCGATAAAACAGACTTAATTTGTCTCGTTGGCGCGGTTTTGAGTGTAATTTTATGGATAATATTTAATAATCCTGTTATTGCTTTAGTAACCAATTTAGCGGCCGATTCATTTGCTATTGTTCCTACTATTAAAAAATCATATTTACGACCAGAAGGAGAAGATTTTTGGGCATGGCTTGGCACAGGCACCGCCGACAGTTTGAATTTCTTTGCTGTTGAAAGATTTTCCTTTGCGATTCTTATTTATCCGATTTATATGCTCGTTTCAGACCTTATTATAGTTATAGTATTATTAATGAAGAAAAAAGATATTATGAAAGATACTAGTTTTCTTAGAAAAAAAATATGAAAAAAGATTTATACGTTGCAAAAAGTAAAACTCACGGTAAAGGAATTTTTACCAAGAGAGATATAAAAAAAGGAGAAAATATTTGTATCATCAGGGGCCCAGAGATGTTTAAAATCAACAAAAACATGAAAGATGTTTTATCTCATCCAAATTGGGTAGGTTTTAAAATAAATAATTGGGTAGACCCAGTTCCACCATATAAATATCTAAATCATTCATGTGACGCTAATGCTGCAATTAAAGGTCGTAAAACTCTTATAGCTATTCGTGATATCAAAGAAGGGGATGAAGTTACTATAGATTATTCAACGATTGAGGCTGATTCTCGTTGGTATATGAAATGTGAATGTGGGAGTAAAAATTGCAGAGGTATAATAAAATCAATCCAAGAACTTCCGGAAAAAGTTTATAAAAATTACTATCCATATATTTCTAAAGATTTTCAGCGTGCATATGAGAGAAGTAATAAAAAAAACTAAAAATGGATAAAAAATCAAAAGTTTTAATATTTATTTTTTTAACAATAGTTATAGTGTCTATTTTTATTGCTTTTTATCGATATATAATATTAGAGGACATTACTTTTTATACTGATGAAGAATTATTCGAGCAATCATTATTAGAAGAATAATATTATGAGCACAGAAGTTTTAAAATTTATAGAAATGTGCCAGTGGGATCCAGCTCGTTTTTTAATTGTATCTGATAATGTATTTGGCCATCTTGTTTATTATTCTCATTTGTTGCCACTTATTTTATCACTTTTTCTTGTAGGTTTTATTTTTTTAAAGAACAAGAAAAATATTGTGGCGAGATGGCTCATCTTAACGGTAGCTTTACTTAGTATTTGGCTTTTTTCTGATTTAATACTATGGGCTACTGAAAATCCTACATTTACCATGTTTTTCTGGTCAATTATAAATATGATTGAACCAATGATTTATGTTGGAATGCTATTTTTTACCTATACTCTCATTGGTAGGAAAGACATTTCATTGAAAGGAAAAATAATAATTTTTATTCTACTATTGCCAACAGTTATTTTAACTCCAACTAGTTTAAATCTTACTCATTATGATCTTTCAAATTGTGACAGAGAAGCGATCGAGGGTCCCCTTGCATTTTATGGATACACCATTGAAATTATTTTTTCGCTATGGATTTTGGGATTTGGATTAAAAAGATTTATTGAAGCAAAAATTATTGAAGAAAAGAAAAAAATTGCTTTATCTATTTTTGGTATCGTATTTTTTTTATTATCTTTTGCTATGGGAAATGTAATAGGAAGTCTTCTTGTAGATTGGACTATTGGGCAATATGGTCTTTTTGGTATTCCGGTATTCATAGCTCTTCTTGCATATTTAATTATCAGATATAAAACTTTTAATATAAAACTTGTAAGCGCGCAGGTGCTGGTGGCGACGCTTTGGATTGCCCTTTTTGCGGTACTTTTTGTGAGAACAATTGAAAATGTAAGAGTTATTGTTTCCTTGACTTTAATTCTTTTCCTTATTGTTGGAATTTTGCTAGTTCGTAGTGTTTTGAGAGAAGTTAAACAAAAAGAGGAAATAGCAAAAATGGCTGAGGATGTTAGGGAAGCCTATGTAGTTGAAAAACAAGCCAAGGAAGAGCTGGCAAAATTAGATAAAGTTAAAAACCAATTTGTGCAACAAACCCAGCACGACTTGCGTACTCCTTTAACCTCAATTATGGGATATGCAGATTTGTTGGTAAACGGAACTTTTGGCAAGCAAACTAAAAAAACGGTAGAAGTAATTAAAAAAATGCAAGTGGTGTCGCAAAATATGATAAAAAAGGTTAACGACTTTTTGGATATAACGCAGTTTCAGCTGGGGAAGAATCCAGTGCTGTTAAAGCCTGATGTTGAGCTAAAACCAATTTTAAAGGAAATAATAGATGAGTTGAGTTTTGTGGCAAGTCAAAAAGGAGTGTATTTAAAGATAGAACCTTTTGAATTTAGCCAGGCCTTCGGCTCTAAGTCTCAGGCTCGAAGAGGCAAGAAACAAAAAGATTTTATGATTAAAGCAGACAGAGAAAAACTGAAAACAGCGTTGTTTAATATTGTTGATAATTCAATAAAATATACTATCAAAGGGGGAGTCACTATTAAAGTTCAAGACGGCAATACGGTAAAAATTATTATCATTGATACCGGAATTGGTATGTCGCCAGAAAGCCTGAAAACATTATTTAACAGGATGTTTGAAAGAGACGAAAAAGCCAAAGAAGTTGCCGAAGGCAAGGGCATAGGACTATATTTATCTACTCAAATTATCAAAGCCCATAACGGTAAAATCTGGGCAGAGTCGGAAGGCGAAGGAAAAGGTTCAGTATTCTACATTGAATTACCATTGTAAAGAACTGCCCTTTAAATTCTGCCTAAATTTTCACAAAGGGGGTCGGGGAAATTGGGTATTTCCCCGTGTAGGAAATTATTCAAAACCGAGGGTTGTGAAAGAGCGAGGAACGAGCGATAAATTTGTGGCGGAGTCGGAAGGCGAAGGCAAGGGCTCCACTTTTTATGTTGAGTTGCCGGTTGGTTAGGATTTAGATTATTTGTTTTTTGTTGCATATATTTAGAATCTTTTTTGTGCCATCAGAAATATTTAATTTATAAAAATTTTCATCCGATGAATTTAGCAGATAATAATTACTGTGTTCAGACTGGTCTATTTTAATATTACCTGGTTCAGTTTCAATGAAGAAATTAAATTGTCTTGTCTTCTTGCCGGAACTAGAAGCGTAATCAAATGAACCAAGATAAGCAATAATATCAGTTATTACAAGATTAGTTTCTTCTTTGACTTCTCTGGCCAGAGCTTGCAATAAATTTTCATCAGCATTCACGCCGCCACCGGGCAATACCACAAGCCCGCCCAAAAAATCGGATAAAGCTCTTTCTAAAAGTAAAAACTTATCATTATTTTTAATAACCGCTCTTACCACAATTTTTTGAATATTGTCTTTTTTTGCTTGTTCCAGTAATTTTTGAATTGTTTTTTTGGATATATTTGACTTCATAAAATTTAGTTTTCTAATTATACCATCTACATTATTCTAAAACAAACACGATATAAATATAAAAAATGGCTTGATAAAGGTGTTTGACAATGATATGCTGAAAACAGAAGGGAGGCAAACAACCTCTCTAAAGCCACTTTGCTGGTGGCAATTCAAACAGTGTGTATGAGCGAAAGGGGCGTTCACTATTATCCTTCCTATGAAATGGTTCAAGCACTTGTGGAACATGCCCATCCCGTCCTTCAAAAAGATGGACGACATGTGACTGCCAGTGTTATTGATTTCATTTCTAGAAAGTTTATAGATGCGTATGGCAAAGGAATTCAAGAGAAGGATATCTTATCGAAGTTTTGGGTACCCTTGGTTGATGAGAACGGTAAAATCATCGGGAAACTATACACCGATGGAATAACCGAAGTTGACTAGAAAAATATGAGGCACTTTTTGCAAGGGTGCCTTTTTATTTAAAAGCATTTATAAAATTAAATTTTAGTGGTATATTTATTTATATGAATTATCCAAAACACATTGTAGCCACTGCTTCCTTGGTATGTAATAAAAATAACCAGGTTTTGCTAGTTAAAACAAAAAGGCGAGGATGGGAAATGCCAGGCGGGGTCATTGAAGAAGGCGAAGATGTTGCCTCGGCTTTAAAAAGAGAAACTTTAGAAGAAGCTGGTGTTACTATAACTATCAAAAAATTTGTTGCGTTTTATTCCAATATTAAAGACAGTATCGTGATTTTAGATTTTATCTCAGAATGCGAAGGAGGTCTTCCAAAAAACGTAAAAGATATTATTGATGACAATGAAATAACGGACGTGGCTTGGTTTTCTAAAGAAGATGCGATGGTAAACGTAACCGACAAGATTATGTCTTATAGATTAAAATGGTTATTAGAAAACAAAAATAATGTACGTTATGCATATTATTCCAAAGATCCTTTTAAAGTGATATCAGAGACTGTCTTCTAATATTTTTATCTAAAGTATAGTAATTCAATTTTAATTAAAATTTACCATCTCCATCTCCATGTTCGGAACATTCATAAACCAAGTTCCCGCCAAGAGGCGAGGAGGCTCGCCCAATTCATGGGCGGCTAATATTGGACCACTAACTGGGAAATGGGGACAGCCACTATTATTAGAAATGAAATATAAAATATACGCCAAAAGGGGGAGTGGATATAAAATTTCAAACTAACGAGGCAAAAAATAATAATAGTGTAAAAATTATAGTGTCCGACACTGGAATCGGCATTCCTCCAGAAAAAATTAAAACTTTGTTTGAAACAACATTTGAAAGGGGAGAAGAAGCTAAAAAATGGCCACTGTAGGCAGTGGCGTTGGACTATATTTATCTACTCAAATTATCAAAGCCCATAACGGCAAAATCTGGGCGGAGTCGCCTGGCGAGGGCAAGGTTTCTGTTTTTTAGTTGAGCTACCATCGGAGTAAAAATTTGATTTTTTATTTTTAAAGGTATAGAATAAAATAAATTTATGGTTACAAAAATAGACAGCCAAAAACAAAATAAGGATATGAAAGATGTATTTGCAGAATTAAAATCTATAAAAAATCAGCTGGCAAAGCTTTTATTTTTGATTCCTGAAGAATCTTTAAAGGGATATAAAAATACAAATCAAATTAAAAAAGATTACTTAGAGGCATTAAATAATTTTCCTCCCGAATAAATTTTATCAACAAATAACTTAAGAATGATTATTTGTAAAACAGAGAACTTTTTTAATCATTTGGCGAAATTGCCGGGCGATATTAAAAAAGTTTACGGCAAGCAAGAAGCGATATTTAAAGTAAACTGGCTTGATTCTCGTTTACATTCCAAAAGAATCAAAGAATTAATTGAAAAGTTTGATAAAAAGGTTTACGTTATCAGTTCTCAAAATCGTTTTGCAATAAAAGTTGCTCGAGCTAATAGTGTTCCATGCGCTTTCTTAGATGGTCTTTCGTGGTTTTGGAAAAAAATTCCAGATGACCACCTTATTGCGGATATTATTTTTTGGATCAACTATCCAAATATAACTAAGAAAATTCCCGTAAAATTAACTGATAAAATTTTTATAATTCACGGTATAACTGAACAAGTTGGGAAGTCTATTAAAAAGCGTAGAAAAGGTGAAACACTAATGTATATTGGTGGTTGTAATAATCCACTTACTGACCATCCAACTCATTATTTAGATTTATTAACAGAATTAATTATTTTTATAAAAAGAAAAGGGATAAATATGGAACTATCTACAGACCTTAACTCAAAAACATATTTAAAGAAATATTCCGAAGTATTTAATATAATAAAAATATACGATCATAGTAGTTTTATAAATAAGTTATCTATTACAGGTAAATTTATCACAAATGGAGGACAAACTGCTTTTTTGGAAGCCGCACATGTAGATACGATTATTTCTTTTTTTCTACCCATAAATTTAAGTCAATTTTCTTTAATTAATAATCTCGCATCAATTAAAATGGAATTTTCAGGTTTACGATGGGAAAACTATATCAAGTTACCGAAAACTTTTTATCAATATAGTGAAAAAGATGCCATTAATTTTTTAAATAAACAATCTTTAAAGATTATCAAAACCCCAAAAATACTCGAAAAAGTTTGTAATGATTTTTACGATTTATTAGTATTATCAGTTCATAGTGGAGATCAAAAAAAATTTAGCACTATCATCGGTTCATCTGGCGCAGAAGATATATTTAAAATAATAAAAAAGAGTTGGGGTTTAAAATAGAAAAACTATGGAAAAAGAAACTGTTTTAAAAAGAGGGGATACGATAGCAGTTATTGCTCCCTCAGAATCTTTAAAGAAAATATCTTCAATTAAAAAATTGGCAGAGGAACGGTTTTTGCATGAATTCGGAATTAAAATAAAATATGGGAAAAATGGAGCGAAGACTGATTTATTGGGTTCTTCTTCTATTTTATCAAGAATTGATGATCTTCATGAAGCATTTAAAAATCCTAAAATTAAGGCAATTATATGCGCCACCGGGGGATATAATGCCAATGATCTTTTGCCCCATATTGATTGGGAGGTTATTCGGCAAAATCCCAAACCATTTATCGGGTCATCGGATATTACCGTATTATTGAATGCTATTTATGCAAAGACCTCGATAACAACATATTTTAGTCCAAATTTTTATAAATTTGGCATGAAGCTTGGATTTGACTACACGATTGAGTATTTTAAAAAGTGTATGATGTCTTCTGAATCTTATATTATTGAAAAAACTAAATCTTGGAGTAATGATAAGTGGTATAAAAATCAAGACAAGCGAGTGTTTAATAACAATACCGGATATATCGTATGCCAGGAGGGTGAGGCTAAAGGAACTATTATTGGTGGCAATCTTTCTTCGTTAAATTTATTACAGGGCACCGAATGTATGCCAAGTTTTGATGGGGTAGTTTTATTTTTAGAAGACGATGACTTGGCTGGAGAATTTACTTTTGGCGAATTTAATCGGAATTTACAATCACTGTTACAGCTACCATCGGCAAAAAATATTATGGGAATTGTATTGGGAAGATTTCCTGTGGAATCAATGATGACCGAGGAAAAAATACGATGGTTGTTTGATTCAAAACCGGTATTAAGACATATTCCCATTGTTGCTAATGTTGATTTTGGTCACACTGATCCATCATGTATATTTCCTATTGGTGGAAAGGCAAAGATTAAAATTTATCAAAAAAATACAACGATTGAAATTAGTCGTCATTAATAAAAAAATGCACGTTGCTTGAACGTGCATCTGTATCATGGTTTTAACCATAATACTGAGAAAGATCTGATGCGATAAGCTCAATCGCATTTTGCGAAGTTAAATCCAGTGGTCCATTCTCAATCACACTTTTCTTCATGAAAAGTAGATTTACAATGTACCATGGCAAGTCTTCACTGGTTACAGTATATGTTTTGTGGTTTTGATAATTTGGGACTTCATCAAAACGCAAAACACTTCCATCTCCACGAGTTGTAAGAAACGGGAGATATCCTGCGATGCCAAGATTTTTATTGATACCATGACCATAGGGATGTTCTTCGATCCAACTCTCGAGTTTTAGCCATCCCTTGAGGATCATTTTGCTTGCTGCTTCATAGATTACCCCCGAAGATGTGATTCCAAGAATGTCCAGCCAAAAGCCGGTATACATCAACTCAACTTTGGCGAAACTTCTGTCGCAAGCCCTGAAGGTTTGATTAAGCATCCTTTCCCAAATGCGCAAAGATAAGCTCAACTCACCGGAGATATCTGAAGTGTAGACTACAGAAGTCTCTCCCTTGTATCCCATGCATTTCAGGTAGCGTGTCAAAGCTGGGTGACCTTGACTTGCATGAACGTCTTTCAGTACAGACTGGACACATTCCCGATTAAATCCAGTGTAGTCGGAAAGCCTATCAGCAAAGAAGCTGTCTTCGGAAACATAGACAATCTTCTTGCAACAATTTGGAGGCACTCCCACGGCATCATGAATTTGATCAATTCTAGGATGCCACGAGCGGTACCACACCTCGAAGTCGCCGACAGAATTGAAGGTAATTTCCCTCTTGGAAATCCGCTTCATTTCGGATGTGTTGAGAAGACACATTCCACCAAGAATCGTTGTGTTATTTAGGTCTAAGGGAAGTTTTGGCCCAAATTTCTGCGGGAACTTCACTGTAATAATTTTATTTACAGATGAGCCGTTCCAAAAATTTGGAACATCATTTTGCCCGCAAGCAACCCTTGTTAACATCGATTTGGAAAATGCCACAGCCTGATCCTGAGAGCTTGCCCAAGTCATTAGTCCGTTCATGATAGACGCCTTTGTAAAAGAGATTGTCATAACTCAGCGTTGATGTTAATCTATTATATTATTACTATTTTGTCAAGAATAGTTAAAAAATTCGGGCTAGAACAAACGTTACGGGGAGTGGGGAGGCCAAAGAAATAACGGAGATGGTGACTGTCCTCATTTCCTCTAAAACAAACACGATATAAATACAAAAAGTGGCTTGATAAAGGTGTTTGACAATGATATGTTAGAAAAGATTACGAAATTCTATATTTAAAGTCAAAACATGAAATTCAATTTTAAAATATCAAAACTTAATAACTTTTACTTTTTTGTTTCCAATTTAACGGAGTTTCATTTTTCTTGCCGTCCGCATTTTAATAAAGATTGGATAAAAGCTACCGGAGAGTTAAGTCAAGAAGAAAAATTGGCTATACTTGAATTGAAACCTATTTTTAAAAAATATGGGTTCGTTTTTAAAAATAATAAATCTCTTTATTTAGGAAAATATTTTTATTGCCCGGAAGATAAGGATAAGTGGAATATTCTCAAAGAATATGTTACTGAGGCAGAATATAAAAAATTATCTGATGGCTTTGAGGTGTTTGAAAGCCGTTTCAACAAATTATATAAGGAAAACTTGCTGCAAAGCTGGAAAGCTACTTTGGAGAAAGAAATGTCAGGTGAAAAGTTTATAACATTATTTGATTTTGCAAAACATTTTTTTGGTGCAAAAATATCAGACAACATTTTGAATGTTCACTTGCTTATGTCCCCATCCACAACATGGAGCACGTCTGGCGGAGCTAATTTGGGAAATAAAGACATAACATTAGAGGTACCTATATTTAATCTAACAGATGAGCAAATAGAGTTAGCTGCCTGCATTTTGGTGCACGAAGCTTCTCATATATGGTTTGAAAAAAATCCAAATTATAAAATAACTGAAAAATTATCTGGAAAGAATTTCGGTTGGCTAAAAGAAATAATAATCGACAGCATTACTCCATCTGGGTTTCCAGCCCAAAAATACGCCAAGGCGAGCAATCCTTTTAAAAGATTCTTATTCCATAACTTGGCCGATGGATACAAGGCGTATGAAAATTTAGTAAGTGGCAGAAAATCGGATATTAAAAAATTAACTTCTTATGTGAGTTGGAATCTATATCCATTGGCAGCCTATTATTACATACACAACAAAAAAATAGACGAAAAGTTTATTAAAACAGTAATAAATGCGACAAAAAAGCGAACCACCAAATAGTTTTAACCTTTTCGTTAAATAATCAATAAGGCAAATCTTTTAGCGCGAGAAATACTTGACGCAACATTTGAAAGGAGAGAAGGCAAAGGCTCCACTTTTTATGTTGAGTTGCCGATTAGTTGGTTCAAAATTTAATTTGACTTACAATTTAAAATATAGTAGGCTGAAGTATAAAAATTAATTAATATTATGGATAAGATTATTACTATTTCTCAAAAATTAGCAAAAAAAGGAGAACTTGTTATTATTTCCAAAAAAGAATACGAAGAATTATTGAGAAAACAGAAAGTTACAGCAGAAGATGTATTGCGTTGGACGCGTGAAGCAAAATTTATGAAGCGAATCGGAAAATTACCCGAATTTAATTTTTAGCTAAATTCAGATAATGGAAATTTCTCGTGTTTATTATCATCCTCAATTTAGAAAATCATTTTTTGATTTATCAAAAGAAATTCAGAAAATAGCAAAAGTAAAAATTATCTTATTTAAAAACAATCCATTTACCCCTTCTCTTAAAACGCACAAACTTTCAGGGAAATTAAAAGAACATTGGAGTTTTACCATAAAGGGTCAATATAGGATTGTTTTTATTTTTAATGGCAGTAATGTGATTTTTTTAGACATTGGTCGCCACGATATTTATAAATAGAAACTTTATTTGATACAACATTTGAAAGGAGAGAAGTCAAAGGCTCCACTTTTTATGTTGAGTTGCCAGTATAAAAAATCTTATATTTACGAACTCACTATTTTTATAAATGTGAGTTTTTTTGCATAGCGTATTTTTTTGGTATGTAGTATAATTATTAAATATGAATGTTGAACCACAAAGGCTTAAAAAGTTTCTTTTGGATGCAGAACTGATTACTGAAAAAGATTTTGATAAAGCGCTAATTAAAAGCCAAGAACTCAATAAGGACATTGGAGATATTTTGGTTTCAGAGAGACTTATTGATCGTGAAAAATTAACAAAATTTCAAGCATATCTTTTGGGCATTCCTTTTGTAAATATAGAGAAAGAAGTTATTCCGTCAGAGATATTAAATATTATTCCAGAACAAATTGCCAGGGTGCATAATATAATTGCTTTTAGAAAGCTGGGAAATAACCTTGAAGTTGCCATGCTTGATCCGGAAGATTTAATAACCATTGAATTTATTAAAAAAACAGACCCCTTTTTAAAAATTTTACCAAGATTTACTACTCCAGAAGGAATAAAAAATGCTCTAAATCAATATCAAAAAGCTTTAGATATAGAATTTGGAGACATTATGAAAGTTGACCCAAGTGTGATTAATTATGTTGAAGGAGAAAAAATTGATGTTGAAAAAAAAGATGAATTAATAAAAGCTACTCAAGAATTACCGATTATAGGAATTATTGATGCTTTATTAAAACATGCAGTTTTGCAGAAAGCCTCTGATATTCATATTGAACCGATGGAAAAGGAAGTTACGGTGCGTTTCAGAGTTGACGGTATACTTCATCAAGTTATGACTTTGCCAATAACAAGCGCCTATGTAATTATTGCCAGAATAAAAGTTCTTTCAAATTTAAAACTTGATGAACATAGATTGCCCCAAGACGGCAGATTCAAAATTGAAACAGATGACTATAAATATTCCATTCGAGTATCGGTTTTACCTGTCTTTAACGGTGAAAAAATTGTAATGAGGTTATTGGCTGAAAACACAAAAGCCCAAAGCTTAGAAAAGTTAGGTTTTGCAGGAGAAGCTCTCCAAAAAATACACGATAATTTGATTAGGCCAACAGGTATGATATTAATTACAGGACCAACTGGCTCTGGAAAAACAACAACTCTTTATGCGATGATGGAAATTCTTAATACACCAAATGTTAATATTTCTACCATAGAAGACCCTGTTGAATATAGAATGCCAAGAATTAACCAAACTCAAGTTAATGCTGCAATAGGGCTCACTTTCGCATCGGGTTTGAGAGCTTTGGTTAGACAAGACCCTAATATTATTATGGTTGGAGAAATCAGAGATACCGAAACAGCAGGCCTAGCTATCAATGCCGCTTTGACCGGACATTTAGTTTTATCAACTCTTCATACCACAGAGGCGGCCGGAACAATACCAAGATTAATCGATATGGGCGCTGAACCTTTTTTGATTGCTTCAACTTTAAATGTGATTATAGCTCAAAGGTTAGTGAGAAAATTTCATGGTGATAAAGAAAAATATAAATTAAAACCAGAATATTTAAAAAATTTAGCAAAATACTGTGATTTAGATGTAATTTTAGAAATATTGAAAAAAGAAAAATTAATAAAAGATAGTGACACATTAAAAGATGTTGAACTTTACAGGCCAAAACCATCTAAAGATTCACTCGACGGTTATAAGGGCAGAATTGGAATCATTGAGGTTTTATCAGTAAACGAAGAAATAAAAAAATTAATTGTCAAAAAAGCTTCTACTAGAGAAATTATGATTCAAGCAAAAAAAGATGGAATGAGAACAATGATTGAGGATGGTTTTGTTAAAGCTGTGCAAGGGCTGACTTCACTAGAAGAAGTTTTACGTGTTATTACTGAATAGAATATAAAAAATAGAAGTTGAAAATTATGCCAGTTTATTTTTATACAGCTAAATCTATTGACGGTCAAACAGAAACAGGGAACTTAGAAGCTGAAAACGAAAGTCAGCTTGCCCAAAAACTTAAAAGTCAAGGAATGATTTTGATTAAATCGGTTTTTGAAAGAAAAAAAGTTAAATCTAAATTTAGTTTTTCTAAAGTTTCTTCAACTGAAAAAATAGTAATGACCAGAAATTTGGGAGCAATGTTTTCTACTGGACTTTCTTTGGTAAAAAGTTTTGATATTTTATCCGCTCAGACAAAAAATGTAAAATTTAAAAATGCTTTATTGGATATAAAAGAAAGAATTGGGAAGGGAGAAAGTCTTTCGGGCGCACTAAGCGCGCATGCCGATATTTTTTCTAGTTTTTTTCAAAGCATGGTAAAAGTTGGAGAAGAATCTGGAACCTTAGAAGAAATTTTTCAGATTTTATCTTTACAGCTTAGCAAAGAACACGAATTAAAATCTAAAATAAAAAATGCAATGATTTATCCGTGCGTTATTTTAGTGACCATGCTTGGCGTTGGTATAATAATTATTACTTTTGTTTTACCAGATTTAAATGCGTTTTTTAAAGAATTGGATGCCGATATTCCCGTATTCACAAAATTTTTATTTGACTTGGGAGATTTTTTCGTAAAAAAATGGTATTTAGTAGTTGTGGCTTCTTTGTCTTTAATTATTGTCACAATCTTTTCATTAAGAACAAAAAAAGGCAAATGGCTACTGGACACTTTTTTACTAAAAACACCTTTTATTTCTAAAATTGTTAAAAAGAATAACTCCGCATTTTTAATTCGTTCGTTAAGCTCTCTTCTTGCGTCGGGAGTTTCTATTATCAGGTCTTTGGAAATTACTTCTGAAACCGCCGGGAATTATTATTTTAAAAAAGCCATATTTGAGACCGTAGAAAAAGTTACCAAAGGAGAAAAATTGTCTAGTTCACTTAAATATCATCAAGATATTTTTCCTATTGGCGTCATAGAAATGATTGAAGTTGGCGAAGAAACAGGCAAGACAGTTGATATTTTAAAAAAATTAGCAGACTTTTACGAAGAAGAGGCCGTTCGTGCTATTGAAAAAATATCTATCATAATAGAACCAGCTCTGATAATTATATTAGGGTTGGCGGTCGGTTTTTTTGCTTTTTCAGTAATTGGACCAATATATTCTTCATTAAATGCAATTAAATAGTTTTGAAAAAGTTAACACATATGTCGTATGTTAAAAGGGGGTTTACTATTATTGAGGTTATTGTGGTCATTACAATAATAGTTATTTTAGCCACAGTATCAATAACTGCTTTGTATTCCCTTCAAAAAAGGTCACATTTAGATAATGGCATTCAAGAATTTGTAAATATTTTAAAATTTGCTCAAAATAAAACTTTGTCTTCAGAAAATAATAATCAATATGGAGTTTATTTAGATAATTCAGTTTCTCCTAATAAATATGTATTATTTGAAGGATCTAGTTATGCGTTAAGAAATATTTCAGCAGACCTAATCTATTTTTTACATCAAACGGTAGAATTTTTTGGGATTAATTTAAATGGTGGCAATGAAATAGTTTTTGATAAGTTGACCGGCATGACTCAGCAATCGGGGAGTATTGTTTTAAGATTGAAAGCAGATACAAGTCAAAATAAAACCGTCTATATATCAAATGTCGGCGCGATTGGTTTTAGCGCGCCCATAATTTTATCGGATGATAATAGAGTTAAAGATTCGAGACACGCGCAATTTGATTACAGTAGATTTATTGATGTTAATACTGAAAATATAGTATTGAATTTTAATAATGGTCAAGTAATACAATCAATTTCAATGAGCCAATATTTGGCTACAGGTCAGTTTGATTGGTCGGGGAATGTTAGTGTTGGAGGCGTAAACCAGACAATGAGAGTTCATACTCATAGATTAAATAGCCTAGATACCCAATTTAGTGTTCATAGAGACAGAAGATTTAATGATAAAAGCCTTACAATTACAATTTCTGGAGATAATTCTGGGTTTCTTGCGCAATATTCAGCAGACGGTTTGACAACGAGCTCTTCATCTATTTTTGTTTCAAATTTTGCTTGGCAATAGGGGTGCGGGATTCGAACGCGAATCCCACACTCCAATATTATGAAAAACAAAAGTTTTCAAAAAGGTTTTGTTCTTATAGATATTTTAATAGCAGTGACAATCATTAGTATTGCCTTTATTGCTGTTTTGGGTATAGGAGCTATGTCGTTAAACATTTCTTCTTTAGTAACAAATACAACCAAAGCTGATTCTCTAATAAAAGAAGAAATTGAAGCAGTGAGAAGTTTTCGCGATGGAACAAATTGGTCTGTAGATGGTTTAGGCATAGTTAATAAAGGAATCAATAATCCGTATCATATCTTTTTAGATACCATTTCAAATCCTAATAAGTGGAATTTAGTTTCAGGAACAGAAACAATAGGTATTTTTACAAGAAATATTGTTTTTGATAATGTTTCTCGGGATTCTATCACAAATAATATAGAAGATAATTATAATCAATTCAATGATGATCCAGACACAGTTAAAATTACTATAACTGTTTCGTGGCTAAACAAAACGTCCAAAGTAGTTGCGTATCTTACCAATTGGCAGAAATAGAAAAATAATGTTTTACAATATTAATTTAAAAAACAAATATAAAAATAAAGCTGGCTTTACTCTCGTAGAAGTTTTGGTTTCTCTTTCAGTTTTTTTTATTATTTTGTTAGCTATTAATTCACTACTTTTTTTAATGACTAATTCCAATAGTAAAACCAAGGCTAATAGGGAAGTGATAGACAATGCAAGAAGAGCTATTGAAATAATAACTTATGAGATAAAAGGGGCAAAAAGTATTTATACGCCAACAACCACAGCAAACCAGCTTTCATTGGAAACATTAAGATATTTACCAGTTGACGAAAATAATACCTTTATTGATTTTTTTCTTTGTGGCTCTGCCATATGTTTTAAAAAAGAATCTCAAAGTCTTGTATCTTTAACTTCAGATATTGTTCAGGTGGCAAATTTGTCTTTTTCACAAATTTTAAATAATGGTAAGCCATCAATTAAAATAAATTTGACGGTAGATTATATAAATCCAAATAATAATCCAAATTATTCTGCCTCGGTAACTTTGACTTCAACGGTTTCCTTGAGAAATTATTAAAAATTATATGGAAAATTTAAATAACAATCAAAAAGGATTCGTCATTACTTTAATTGTATTTTTTATTTTATTAATAATGATAAGCGTTGCTCTTAGTATGAGTTCTTTAGCTTTTTATAGGCAGAAAATTACTAACGATGTTGTAAAATCAACTCAAGCGTACTATACAGCTGAATCGGGCATAGAAGACTCATTATTACGTTTAAATAATGATTCTCAAATGCCACCACTTTCTTATAGTTTAACTGTTAATAATTCTACGGCCGATGTAGTTATACCTGCAATTATTGGCGGTTCAAGGTCTATTAGTTCGCAAGGAAACAATAGCGGACTAATCAAAACAACGCAAGTTGTTTATGCTATAGATGCACAAGGAGTTTCTTTTCACTATGGCGCTCAAGTGGGAGCAGGGGGGCTTTCAATGTCAAATAGCAGCAGAATAATAGGCAGTGTTTTTTCTAACGGCAACATATCGGGTTCAACAAGCACGATGATTGATAATGATGTTATAATTTCTGGCAATGGAAATCGACTTGACGAAGTTCATGTAAAAGGAAATGTTCTTGCTTATAGTTGTAGTAATTCTATAATTGATGGAAATTTAACTTATGTTGTAGGAGGCACTAATAATTGCACAGTGAGTGGTACTACTTCTGTTCAATCTGGTGAAATTGCTCCACAATCTTTACCTATTTCTCAAAGTCAAATTGATGACTGGAAAAGTGATGCGGAAGCTGGTGGGACCACTGGCGATATTAGTCTTTCTGGTACTCAAACAATGTCTTTAGGTCCCAAAAAAATTACAGGTAATTTATCTCTTAGCAATAGCGCCGTTCTTACTTTGACTGGCACTGTTCATGTAACAGGAAATATTACTATAAGCAATAGCGCTAAAATAAAACTTGATAGTACTTATGGTTCGTTGAGCGGAGTTATTTTATCGGATGGAAATATTTCTTCCAGCAATTCCTCTGTTCTGCAAGGGTCTGGTCAAGCCGGAAGTTATCTTTTAGTTTTTTCAACTAACACTTCAAACTCGGCCATTTCTATTAATAATAGTGCAAGTGGGGCAATTTTTTATGCAAGCGCAGGAGGCATTACAGTTTCTAATAGTTTTAGCGCTCGTGAAGTAACTGCATATAAATTGATAATGAGTAATAGTGCAACAATTACTTACGAAAGCGGTTTAGCAAATGTATTTTTTTCTAGTGGACCAGCGGGCGGTTGGAAAGTCATAAGCTGGGAAGAAAAATAGTGCATTAAATAATGCACATATTAAATTTTTAGTGGTATAATTAGCTAATGCTGAAATTTTTAAATTTAGAGCCAGAAATATTTGGGATAGATATTAGTGATTCATCTTTAAAAATCGTTAAGCTTATAAGAAAGCGCAAAGTTTTTAGGTTGGTTTCTTTTAATGAGGTAAAAATAAAAAAAGGAGTTATAAAAGAAGGCGTAATACAAGATCAAGAAACTTTGGCAAATATTATAAAAATGGCCTGTAGTACGGTTAAAGGAAAAAAACTGGGCACAAAATATGTTATTGTTTCTTTACCAGAAGAAAAATCTTTTTCACAATTAATTCAGATGCCAAAAATGACAGAAGAAGAATTAAAACTGGCCTTGCCTTTTGAGGCAGAAAATTACATACCTTTGGCTATTAATAAGTCTTATTTAGATTTTCAAGTTATTAACTCAAGTAAAAAAAATTCAAAATCCTTAGATTTATTAGTTAATGTAATGTCAAGAACCATAATTGATTCTTATGTATTATGTTTGAAGAAGGCTGGCCTCATGCCTTGTATTTTGGAGGTAGAGCCACAGGCTATTGTTAGGGCTTTGTTAAAAAATGGAGAAAATAATTTACCTATAATTCTTATCGACTTGGGACGCGATAGTACTACTTTCATTATTTTTTATGATAATTACATACGCTTTACTTGTTCTATTCCTATTTATTCTCAACAGTTGACAAATGCTATTTCCGATAGTCTGGGCATTAATTTGCATGAAGCCGAAACATTAAAAATAAAATATGGTTTAAAGAAAAGAGAAAAAGAACATTATAATATTAGTAAAATTATAGAACCAGTTTTACATGATTTGGTGATACAAATCAAAAAATATATAGATTTTTATTACGGACATGCAACTCATGAATATTCTCCACATGACGGTAAGATAGAAAAGATTATTTTATCTGGCGGAGGAGCAAGTTTAAAAAATCTACCAGATTTTCTTTCTAAAGAATTAGAAATTCCAGTAGAACTTGGTAACCCGTTTATTAATATTATTTTACCTAAAAATAATAATTTTCCTAAAGAAGATATTTTGTCGTTTACCACTGTTTTAGGGCTGGCATTGCGAGGATCGAATGAGCAATTAGATTATTAACAATAAGTCTAATATATGATTAATCTTTTACCACCAAAAGAAAAAGAACAATTATTTTTAGAAAGAAATAAAAAGTTAGTTATAATTTTAGGATACATAATGATAATTTCTTTAATTTACTTAGCGTTGGTTTTATTTTCAGTAAAGTTTTATGTTTTAGAACAAATGAGTCACCAAAAAAGTACTTTAAATACTATTGAAGCAAAATACCAAACAGTCGATTTTTTATCTTACAATGATATTGTTAAAAAATATAACGCCTATTTAACCAAAGTAAACACTTTTTATAAAAAAGAAATATATCTTAGCGACGCAATAAAAACCATTTTGGATACCGAGAGACCAGATGGATTATTTTTTAATGATATGTCTATAAAAATTAACGAAAAAGATAATAAAATCAAAGTAACTATTGCTGGTATAAGCAATACAAGAGATAATTTACTAACTTTTAAAGATAATATTAAAAACAATAATAAAATAGAAAATGTTTATTTCCCACCCAATAGTTGGATAAAGATAAAAGATATCAATTTTAATGTAACTTTTGAAATTTTACATGATAAAAAATCAAAATAAAATTTACATAATTATCATTATTTTTATATTAATAGCATTGATGCTGATTGTATTTTTAATATATCCGGTTTTAAGAGATATTCAAAATGGTTCTAAAGAAATTTTATCAAATAAAAGCAAAGTAGCTTTTCTTAATAAACAAAGGAATGAATTAAATGGTTTTAATAGAAAATATAATAATGACAGTTACGATTTAGAAAGAATTGATCAATTATTTGTTGATTCAAAAAATCCGATTGATTTTGTCGAGTTTTTAGAAAAAACCGCTAATGACTCTGGGATTACTATGGATATTAAATTGAATATTTCTTTATTAGATAAAGGTTTTAATAAGTGGCCAGTTGCCATTTCTAATATTACTGTTACTGGAGAATTCTTCAATATATTGAAATTTTCTGAAAAATTAAATACAAGCCCTTATCTAATGATGATAAAAAATATAACAATTAAAAAGTCGCAGCAAGTTTCGGCGGTTGATGCTAATTTTTTAGTAGAGGCTATTACTAAATAAACCAATGGAAAAACTTTATAAAAAATCTCCTTATAATTTTAAAGAATTATTAGGCGTATATATAAAAAAACTTAAAAAAACCCCATGGACTTTAGGAAAGAATGCGTTCTTGTCTATTTTAATTTTTATTTTAATAGATATGTTAATTGGTGGATTTTTATTTTATAAGTATGTACTTTTAATAGACGTCAAAGAGCCAGACACTACTTCTGCCTCTGATAAATTCGATGAAAAAACATATCAATCAGTTTTGAAAGAATGGGAAAAAAGAAAAAATATTTTAATAGATTTGTCAGCATTAGATAAAAATTATACAGATCCTTTCAAACAAAATTCAGATGTGTTAGAATGAAGCTACCAAATAATATATCCGATAAAATGAAAAAAATTATTCTCGTAGAAGATGACCCCGCGATTATAGATATTTATCAAATATTGATGAAGAAAGCTGGTTTTGATGTGCGCGTTATCAGTTCGGGCCAAGAGGTTATTAATATGATAAAAAATATAGAAGAAGGCGCAGAATTAAAACCAGATATTATTCTTCTCGATTTAATATTGCCAGATATCAACGGCACAGAGGTTTTTAAGGAAATTAAAAAAAATGAAAAAACTAAAGATATAAAAATTTTTATATTAACAAATCAACAAGATATAAAACCAGAACAATTAGGCGATACAAAGCCAGATAAATTCATTATCAAGGCGAATATAAGCCCAACACAATTATTAGAACTTATAAAGGAGTATTTATCTTAAATTTATCACCCTTTTTCCTTATTGTGCTTTTAAACTTTTTTATAATTTTTGTTTCTTGAGCTTTTAATCCATATTGCTCGGCTGTAAAATAAGCAGTCCAGTCGGCTATTAATAGTGAAGAAAATATTGTTTCCCAGATATTTTTCCCATTGAGCTCTAAAATTTCTACAGGAAACCCTTTTTTTTCAAGAATATCTTTTAAAATATCCATTCTAAGAATAACTCTAGGATGGTCTTTTTTGTCTTTTAAGAATATAAAATAAAAGTGTTTTAGAAGGTTTTTTGTTTTGCTTTCTCCGTCAAAGCCAACCATTTCATTATGATTAAGTTCTGGAAAGGTGTTGTAAAATGATGGTATTTTACCAGTTTCATTAAATCTTATTTTCCAGTTATATGCAATTGATTCATTTTTAGTGGAAGCGTATATTATGGGCGTGAAATTTTTCAATTTTCCAGCTAATATTTTTCCTTCTTTTTCGGCTTTATTCATGTCTATGGTTTCAGCTGTTTTTTTGATTTCTAATAAAGATTGTTCTTCTTGCATTATTTTAAGTAAAGCAACGGTACTAAAACCCAAAGCAGAACGAGGCTCAATACCAGTATCTGGTATTTTTATGTATGGTTTTTTATGCTCAATTGCCAGTTCTAATAATTTACCTCCTGTAGAAATACAGGCTATCTGCAGTTTTTTAGCAATTGCCTCGTTAAAGCCATCGATTACTTCTTCTGTATTACCAGAATAAGAACTAATAATTATTAAATAATCATTTAAGTTATTGGCCAACACTGGCAAACCATAATCATGATGAATAACTAAATTTAAAGATGGATTCCATGTTTTTAATAAATCGGCGGCAAGATGAGAACCGCCCATTCCGCACACCACAAAATTTTTAGTTAAAATCAGCGCTTCTTTATTTTCAATTACCGGCTCAAATAGTAATTGATTTGTAAAATTCTTAATTGCTTTTTTCATATTATTATGATTTTTATTTAAACTTTTGCACAGCAAATTTATTATACATCTTTAATAAACTTTTAACAGATAGTTGCTTTTATCGTATTTTTAAGATAAAATAGAGTAATAAATTATGTAAATAACATAGAAAAAATAAAACATGCGGAAAAATATTGTAATACAAGACCCAAAGGAAAGCGCTTTAATTGAGGAATTATCAAGGAGAAGTGATATTAAGGCAGAAAGAATTAAAAAATTATTGAAATTACCAGATTTATCGCGCACTAATGGCAGTCCGCTCAAAACTTTAATCGATAAAGTTGTTCAAATTAAAGAATTTGAAGATTTTGATGATATAATAATTCCTGAAATTATACCAACTGATATTCTTTTTGATCTTTTTGATTTTGCTAAAGACCACCCTGCTCGTAGCGAATCCGATACTTATTATATAAACGATAAAAATGTTCTTCGCACACATGACACAGTTATGTGGTATTATTATTTTCAAGATCCTGAAATTCAAAAACGAATCGTCAATAAAGAATCGATCGGCGTTTTTTGTTATGGAAAAGTGTATCGAAAAGATGAAGTTGACAGGCATCATATGAATGTATTTCATCAAGTGGGAGGTCTTTATTTAGTTCCTGACAGCAAAGAACAGCTTGCCTTTGAAGATTTAAAGAACGCATTAAGCCTCATTGTAAAAAGCCTTTTTGGTGAAAATGTAAAATATAGGTTTACGCCAGAAACCTTTCCTTATACAGATCCCTCTATTGAAGTTGAAGTAGAAATCGATGGTAAATGGATAGAAATATTGGGGTCTGGCATGCCCAAGAAAAGTGTTTTAGCTAATTTTGGATTACAGGGTTACAATGGCTGGGCATTTGGTTTTGGATTAGAAAGATTGGCAATGATAAAAATGGCAATACCAGATATAAGAATACTTTGGTCGGATGATGTAAGAATTACTAATCAACTTAAAGATATAAATAATAAATATAAAGAGGTTAGTAAATATCCAGAAATTTCAAGAGATATTTCTTTTATAATAGACAAAAACATAAATCTAAATAATTACTACGAATTGGTGCGCGACTTAGACGAGAATTTGATTGAAGAAGTAAAACTTATAGATAGTTACGAAAGTGAGGAAAAATTTGGCAAAGATAAAAAAAGTTACACATTCCACATAATTTACAGGTCGTTAGAAAAAACCTTAACAGATGAGGAGGTAAATAAAGTTCATGATAAAATTACAGAAAAAACTAAACAAGAATTAAACGCTATTATTCGTTAATTAAAAATAATAAAAAATGAAAATAAATATTAAAGACACAGACGAAAAGGAAAAAAAACCTAAAAA
>CAYHHX010000002.1:0-30280 GCA_964356545.1 uncultured Candidatus Saccharibacteria bacterium
CCAGAAGGCAGTCAAATAATTTCTTTGTAAAATATAATTAATAAAAAATATGTATAGAGGATTTGTATTATCAGAATCATTAAAAAACCCGCTTATTCTCAATGATTTTGAGAAAATTTATGTGAAAGTTGAACATCATCCAGAATATAGTGGCGAACCAAAAATTTGGCACGATTTTAAGTTAATCATAAAAGACGAAGACATTGAAAGAATTGCAGAACTTTTATCAAATGAAATAAAAAATACTTGGTATGCACATTTTTGGAATGATAAAGAGGTGTATGTAATTCTATCGAATAAAGTATTTAAAATACCAAAAGAACCAAAAGCATGGAAATCCAAAGAATATCAAGAATTAAAAAGTTATGCTATATCACATAATGTAGAAGAAAAATATCTTAATTTTTGGATAGAGGATTAATAAATATTAAAATAATTAAACTAATAAAATCAAATGAGCAAAATATTAGGAATAGATCTTGGTACAACTTTTTCTGCAATGGCTGTTGTGGAAAATGGCGAAGCAAAAATAATAGAAAATAAAGAAGGAGCAAGAACAACTCCATCTATTGTTGCCATTACAAAAACTGGTGAAAGAGTAGTTGGCGTTTTAGCAAAAAGACAAGCAATTACAAATCATGCAAATACTATTTATTCTGTTAAAAGATTGATTGGTAGAAAATTCAAAGATGAAGAAGTGCAAAGAGACAAAAAACTTTTGCCTTATGAGATTCGCGAATCGGCCGACGGCGGAGTCGATGTAAAAATGGGTGATAAATGGCTAAATCCAGCAGAAATTTCGGCAATGATTTTGCAAAAATTAAAAGCCGATGCAGAAGCAAAGTTGGGAGAAGTTATTACAGAAGCAATAATTACTTGTCCTGCTTATTTTGACGATTCGCAAAGAAAAGCGACAAAAATTGCCGGAGAGATTGCAGGATTTAATGTAAAAAGAGTGATTAACGAGCCAACTGCCGCGGCTTTGGCTTATGGTTTAACAAAAAAGAAAGATGAAAAAATAGTTGTTTATGACTTTGGCGGAGGCACTTTTGATATTTCTATTTTGGATGTGGGAGCTGATACTGTGGAAGTAAAAGCAACTGGGGGAGATACGCATCTTGGAGGTGATGATTTTGATCAAAGAGTAATGGACTGGATAGTGAAAGAATTTAAAAAAGATAATGGAGTTGATTTATCAAAAGATAATTTAGCATTGCAAAGAATAAAAGAAACTGCTGAAAAAGCAAAAATAGAATTATCTTCAAGTATGGAAACAGAAATAAACCTTCCATTTATTACTTCAGACGCGTCTGGGCCAAAACATTTACTTTACAAGTTAACCCGCGCGCAATTTGAAAATATGATTGGAGATTATATTTCTCAATCAATTGATTTAGTAAACAAAACATTAAAAGAAGCTGGACTTGAACCAAAAGACATAAATGAAATTGTGATGGTTGGCGGACAAACAAGAATGCCAAAAATACAAGAAGAAGTCAAAAAACTTTTTGGCAAAGAACCAAACAAAGAGGTAAACCCCGACGAAGTTGTGGCAATCGGAGCCGCGGTTCAGGGGGGCATAATGCAAGGCAACGTAAGAGATGTATTGCTTTTGGATGTTACTCCTTTGTCATTAGGCATTGAAACCTTAGGAGGGGTAAGTACAGTTTTAATTTCTAAAAATACAACTGTACCAACTGCAAAAACTCAAATATTTTCTACAGCAGCCGACGGCCAAACTGAAGTTGGAATACATGTATTACAGGGCGAACGACCAATGGCTCAGGATAATAAAACTTTGGGTAATTTTATGTTGAGCGGAGTTGCATCTGCTCCACGCGGTACACCGCAGATCGAAGTTTCTTTTGATATTGATGCAAATGGAATTTTGAATGTATCTGCAAAAGACAAAGCCTCGGGAAAATCACAATCAATTAAAATTGAAGGATCAGCTGGTATTTCAAAAGAAGAAGTTGAAAAAATGAAAAAAGAAGCAGAATTACACGCAGAAGAAGACAAAAAGAAACAAGCCTTAATAGAAGTTAAAAATATTGCCGATGCTTTAATTTATACTTCTGAAAAAACATTGAAAGATGAGGGAGATAAAGTAAACTCTGATATGAAAAAAGATGCTGAAGAAAAAATAGAAGCGTTGAAGAAATTTAAGGAAAGTGATAATATGGAAGAAATTAAAACTAATACACAAGCTCTATCAGAAGTAATGCAAAAGATTGGAGCTGAACTTAATAAACAAACTCCAAAAGAAGAACCAAAACCAACAGAAGATAAGCCGAATGAAAATAATGATAATACAGAAGAAGGAAAATATACAGAGAAGTAAATTAAAATTACCAAACTGGCTGAAATAAGTATATTTTTCAACGTCCGCCAAACCCACGGCCAGCCCGAATTGAAAAATATCATTATTTCAGCCAAAAACTAATTATTCCAAATTATGGATTATTACGAAGTCTTAGGGGTTACAAAAAATGCCTCACAAGATGAAATAAAAAAAGCCTTTCACAAACTGGCCCATAAATATCACCCAGATAAAGGCGGAGATGAGAAGAAATTTAAAGAGCTCAATGAGGCTTATCAGGTTCTTTCAAATACAGAAAAAAGAAGTCAGTATGATCAATTTGGCAAAGTATTTGAGGGGGGAGCACCAGGCGAAAATCAGGGGCAAGGTTTTGATTTTAACTGGGCTTGGGGTAATCAAAACCAAGACTTTGACCTTGGGGACTTGAGCGATGTATTTGAAAACTTCCTTGGTTTTGGCGGAAAACGCACAACAAAAAAAGATATTAAAAAGGGCAGAGATATTCAAGTAGATATAGAAATATCACTAGAACAAACTTTAAAAGAAACTGTTGAAAAAATTAATTTAGCAAAGACAGTTACTTGCCACAGATGTCATGGTAATGGAGCAGAACCAGGAACTAAAATTAAAGAATGTTTTTCTTGCAGGGGTACTGGACAGGTACAACAAGTTAAAAAAACTTTTTTAGGGTCTTATACAACGGTTACTGTTTGTCCTTCCTGCCAAGGAGAAGGAACGAGTCCTGAAAAAGCATGTAATGTGTGTAAGGGGCAAGGTAGAACAAAAGGCGAGGAAACAATTGACGTTTTAATACCCGCAGGCATTGATACAAATCAAGTAATAAAAATTGAAGAAAAAGGTGAAGCAGGTAAAAAGGGAGGAAAGGCGGGAAACCTTTATGTAAGAATATTTGTAAAAAAACATCATATATTTGAAAGAAAAGGAGATGATTTATATACTTTAGTCCAAATTGGTTTTCCACAGGCAGCAATAGGAGATGAAATTGAAGTTTTGACATTAGAAAATACAAAAATATTATTAGATATACCAGCAGGAACCGAATCAGGAAAGGTTTTTAAAATTTCTGGAAAGGGGATTCCACACTTTGGAGGATACGGAAAAGGAAACTTATATGTTGAATTGAAAATAAAAACTCCAAAGAAATTATCAAGAAAACAGAAAGAATTATTAGAAGAATTAAAAAAAGAAGGGTTATAATAATAAGGGAGAGGTAAATACATGCCTCCATAGCTCAATGGCAGAGCAGTTGCCTTTTAAGCAATTGGTTCCAGGTTCGAGTCCTGGTGGGGGCACATATCTCGTAATAATATTAATATTAAAAAATATCATATGCAAAAGAAAATAATTATTGGGCTATTGGCAGTTGTTTTAATTAGTGCTGGATTGTATTTTTATCCCATCCAGAAAGGAGGTCAACCGGTTGAAATAACACAAAACAACGTTGAAAACGTACCGCAAAATAACAACTCTGATAAAAAAACATTAGATATTATTTCCAATGAATCGCTTGCCACATATGAATTAGATGAGGTGTTACGTGGAACTCCAACACATGTAAAGGGGGCCACATCAGATATTGCTGGAATTATTACAATGAGCACCGCAAGCCCTCAGAAAATTGAAATTGGACAAGTTAAAATTGATGCCAGTACATTTAAAACCGATATTCCCACGCGCGATGAAAACGTTAAAAAGTTGGTATTAAAATCTGACCAATCGGCCAATCAGTTTATTGTATTTACTCCAACTAATATTACTGGAGTGCCAGAAGACATAGCAATCGGTAAAAACTTTCCGATAAGTATTATAGGTGACATGGTTATTATTGGTACAACCAAGCAGGTTACTTTTAATGGAACTGCTAATTGGTCAATCGAAGATGCTTTGACTATTGATGCAACTACTACCTTAACCTATGGGGATTTTGGAATTACTATCCCAGATTTTTCTTTTTTAGCAAATGTTGATAAGAATGTGAAGTTGATTGTTCGTTTAGTGGCAAGATAAATATTGAGCAACAAAATTAAAAACAAAAAGCATGACTATCAAAAAAAATTATGTTGCGGCTTTTTTATCCCTAGTGGCTGGCTTAATTCATGCGGTAGTAATAATAGAGCACTTTGAAGAATGGTGGGGTTATGGTATGTTTTTTGTGGTTGTGACAATCTATCAATTGTTTCTTGCTTACATTCTCTTTACGACACATTCTCCAAGCCACGCTGTATTATGGGTGGGTATTATAGTAAATATAGCGATTATTGTTTTATGGATATACACTCGAACATTAGGCGTCCCATTTGGTCCAGAAACTGGAGAAGTAGAAAGTATTGGCACATTAGATACTATTTCTAAATTAGCTGAATTAGGCACTATTTTGTTTTTAGCTATGCTATTTAGATCGCGACACGAATCATAATTCTTATAATCGGTTATTAAAATATCTCCAAACTGGGGCCCATAGTAAATCTCCCGATGTTTCATTTTATTTTATTAAATAAGGATATCGGGATCCCGACTATCGTCGGGAGGTATTATGTCCCGATGTACATCGGGAAGGGCTAGATATAATAATTATGTATTTTGTATATATCTTACAAAGTGAGAAAAATGGAAAGTATTATATTGGCAGCACAAGTAATTTAGAAAGGCGTATATTAGAACATAATTCGGGAAAAACACGGTCATTAAAATATTTAATACCGTTAAAAGTGGTATTCAAAAAGAAATTTGAAACAATTAACGAAGCGATAAAGATTGAACGAAAATTGAAAATAATGAAAAATCGAAGTATTATCGAACAAATAGTGAAAGATCAGAATTTGAAAATGGGCCCATAGTAAATCGGCATTACGCATCCATGGCATGGATGAGGGCGGGGTTCGATTCCCCGTGGGTCCACCAAAAATAACCATGGCAAATAAACAATCTAATATTAATAATAAAATTCCACACAAAATACCGAAAGACCTGAACGAATTATTACAATCCAATATCAATGTGTTGCAGAAGTGGAAAAAACTAACACCACTTGCGCAAAACGAATGGATTTGTTGGACAACAATCGTAAAGAAAACAGAAACAAGAAAAGAACATCTTGTTCGACTACAAGAAGATTTAATTAAAGGAGAAAAAAGGCCGTGCTGTTGGCCAGAGTGTCCACATAGAAAAGAGGGTGCAAAAAAATGGATAAAAATTACGAATTACAAAAATTAGAACGAGAGATTACAGAAGATAAAAATCTTCCACTTAAGTCTAATTTAGTATTTGGTGAAGGAAGTTTTGATTGCCAAGTTCTTTTCATTGGCGAAGCTCCAGGCCTATCTGAGGATGAACAAAAACGGCCATTCGTTGGCCGTTCTGGACAGCTTTTACGCAAATCTATTCGCGAACTTGGCTGGAAAGAGGAAGATGTTTATATTACTAATATTGTAAAACGAAGACCGCCAGAAAACAGAGATCCATTACCAGAAGAAATAGAAAAATACAAACCATATCTCACACGTCAAATTGAAATAATAAGTCCTAAAATCATCGTTCCGTTGGGGCGTTTTTCAATGAATTATTTTTTACCAAATGCTAAAATAACACGTGATCAAGGTAAACTTTTCAAAGCGGGGGGTTGGTTTGTGGCACCCATGTTTCACCCTGCGGCCGCACTTCGTGCTCCAGCTATGATGAAAGAGTTTCAAAAAAGTTTCAAAAAATTACCAGCAATGATTAAAAAAATTAGTTGACTAGCTAACGCCTATTTGATAAAATGAAACACATTATTAACAGAATTAAAAGTTCTTGGTATGAAAGAACAAAATTCAGAAAAAATCAATAAACTAGTAATTCCTCTGTCAATTATTATTTCCGGAGTCGTTATTGCCGGCGCAATCTATTTTTCTTCGGAAAAATCAACGCCGTCTGTTGTGGCAAATTCTAACCAAGAACAACAAGTAGTCCAACAACAAGAACTCCAACAACAACCGAGCCTTGATGCTAATATTAGTAAAGTAAAAATATCGGGCCAACCTTTCGTGGGTAACCCAAATGCACCAGTGACTCTAGCATTTTGGTGGGACTATCAGTGCTCATTTTCCAAACAATTAGAATCAGAAGTTATAAAACAAATTATAAAAGAATATCCAGATAAGGTAAAAATTGTATTCAAGGATTTTCAATTTTACAGCGCTGACTCGCAAACAGCAGGTATTGTGGCAAGAGCAGTCTTTGAAGTTGCTCCAGATAAATACTTTGATTGGAGGGTAGCAATATACGAAAAACAAAATAATAAAAATTCCAATTCCGATACTAAAAATGATATTCTCGCGATTACAAAAACCATACTTGGAACAAATAATGCAGATAGAGTTGCAAGACTGATAGTTTCAAAACAAGCTGAATACCAAAAAGCCTTAGATGACGATAAAGCAGAGGGTAAAACATTTGGTACAGAAGGCACGCCAGCAACAATGATTGGTAAACAATTTATTCTTGGCGCTCAGCCATATTCAACATTTAAACAAGCTATTGATATAGTTTTACAAGAAAAATAATATAATAAATTAAATTTTAATAACCTTAAATCACAAAATACCTTCCAAACTATTTTATTAAAAATTTGAAAGTTATTTCTTAATTCAAGGTACCTAGCATGGAAGAACAAAATGGAGAAAAAATCAATAAATTAATAATTCCTTTGGCAATTGTTGTCGCTGGAGTTATTATTGCCGGAGCAATTTATTTATCCCCAGATAAAAGCGCTGCACCAAAAAATGATCCTTCGCCAACTAATGTTGATAATACAGACGTAAATCAACAATTACCCCAGGGAGACACTGCTTCGCTTGATAAGATGACTGAAATTTCAAACAGCGATCATGTTCTTGGAGATAGAAATGCTCTTGTTAAAATCGTTGAATACTCAGATACCGAATGTCCATTCTGTAAAAGATTCCACGAAACTATGAATCAAATTATGGATGAATACGGCAAGGACGGAAAAGTGGCATGGGTTTATCGCCATTTTCCGCTCGACCAATTGCATCCCAAAGCTCGCAGTGAAGCGGTGGCATTTGAATGCGCTAATGAATTAGGAGGCAACGACAAATTCTGGTCATATGCTGACCGTCTCTTTGCAGTAACTCCGGCAAATAATGGACTTGACGCAGCAGAACTTCCAAAAATCGCACAATATGTCGGGCTCGATGTAAACAAATTTAACACCTGTCTTTCAAGCGGAAAATATGACAAACACATTGAAGACGAAGTACAAAATGCACAAGCAACTGGGGGTAACGGAACTCCTTGGAGTATTGTCGTGGCAAAGAACGGCAAAAAATTTCCCTTGAACGGCGCTCAGCCCTACGAAGCGATAAAACAACTTATTGAGTTAGCTTTGCAGGAAAAATAATATATGGTATTTCAAGTCTTACTAAAGATATTTAGAAAACCAACGTATATTTTTATCGCTTTTGTCACTGGTTTTGTGGTGTTTGCCTTTGCCGTATTGCTTCCAAACATTCCATTAATTGTAAGTATTATGAGACACCCTGGAATACCATTTTCACAGAAATTTAACTTACCAATTAGTCTTTTAGGTTCAATTACCACTAATTTTACTTTACTTTCTGCTTCGTATACGATTGCTATTGCTATCTTATTTGGAATTAATCTTTCTATTATTGTTTATTATTTAAGACGAAAAATCGCTGAATTAAAACAGGGTGGCATTGTCACGGGATTCTTAGGTATAACAAGCGGAATCATTGGCATAGGATGTGCCGCCTGCGGATCGGTGCTTTTAACGAGCATTCTCGCATTATTTAGCGCATCTTGGATAATTACGCTTTTGCCACTTCGGGGCGGTGAGTTTGGCATTCTCGGAGTTGCTTTATTACTATTTACTATATATACAACAGCACAACAAATCCAAAACCCGGCTGTCTGTGAAATATAATATTAAATAGTATTGCTTTACAAGATAATTTTTGGTATAAGTATCAAATATGTTAAATCTTAACCATAAAAAAATACTTTTATTTTTGGGATTAATCACGGTTTTTTTACTTGTTTTTGGAACTGGCTTTTTTGTTGGTCAAAAACAAGTTATTTGTCCAATATGCGCCCCGGCAAATATTGATCTTTCTCTTTTTTGGGATGCTTATTACAAACTTCAAAAAAACTTTATTGACCCCACAAAATTAGATACGCAAAAAATAATCTATGGAGCAATTTCTGGAATGGTAAAATCTCTAGATGACCCGTACACTAATTTTTTTGACCAAAAAGAAGCTAAAAAATTTGAACAAGACCTTTCGGGTTCTTTTGATGGCATCGGAGTAGAGGTAGGATTAAAAAAAAATCAGCTGATAATCATTGCTCCTCTAAAAAATACTCCAGGGCAACAGGCAGGGCTAAAAGCGGGTGACATAATAGTAAAAATAGACGATAAAAGCACCGCTGACACGACTATTGAGGAGGCCGTAAATTTAATTAGAGGTAAAAAAGGAACAGAAGTAACTTTAACGATTTTTAGAGATGACTGGAAAGACACAAAAGACATCAAGATTACAAGGGACACAATTAATATTCCATCTATAGATTGGGAATTAAAGGATGGAAATATTGCCTATATTCATATATATTTATTTGATCAATCGTTATCTTCTAAATTTAATAAAGTGGCATTAGAAATTTTAGCCAGCCCTGCTCAAAAAATTGTATTAGATTTAAGAAATAATCCGGGCGGATATCTTGAAATTTCACAAGATATAGCTGGTTGGTTTTTGAAAAAAGATCAAACTGTAATAATAGAAGATTTTGGTGAAGATAAAGAGAAAAAATATTATAAAGCCGAAGGTAATGCCAACTTTTCTGAATATCCTATGGTTATTTTAATAAACCAAGGTTCGGCTTCTGCTTCTGAAATATTAGCAGGAACATTAAGAGATAATAGGAACATTCAATTAATAGGCGAAAAATCTTTTGGTAAAGGCTCTGTTCAGGAAGTTTTAGAATTAAAAGATGGTTCTATGCTTAAAATAACAATTGCCAAATGGCTAACTCCAAAAGGCAACTCAATATCAGAAGTTGGACTAACCCCTGATATAAAAGTAGAATTAACAGATGAAGATTTTGAAAATCAAAAAGACACACAATTAGACAAAGCGCTTGAAATAATTAAAAATTTAAAGTAAGATTAACCAAAATATTATGAAAGTAATCCTTCTAAAAGACATTCAAAATCTTGGGAAAAAATACGATATAAAAGAAGTTAAAAATGGTTATGCTAGAAATTTTTTAATACCTCAAGATTTAGCAAAATCTGCCACAAGGCAAACTTTGAAGTGGCTTAAAAGTAAAAAGGAATCAATTAAAAAAGAGATCGAAGAAGACTTAAAAAAAGAGCAAGAGACAGCATCTACTCTTGATGGTTTAGAGTTGAATATTTCAGTTAAAGTTGGAGAAGAAGGACAACTTTTTGAATCAATTAATAGTCAAAAAATATCAGACAAGCTAAAAGAAACTGGCTATGATGTTAAAAAATCAAAAATTATATTAGAAGAACCAATAAAAACATTAGGAGAGTTTCCAATAAAAATTAATTTGGAGCACAACTTAGAGGTTGAAATCAAAGTAATTGTTGTAGAAGAAAAAACAGTATTAGCTTAAATATTATGGCACGATATATTTTTGTCGCTGGGGGAGTAATGTCTGGTATAGGCAAGGGCATAGCAACGGCCTCTATAGGAAGAATTTTAAAAAGTAAGGGATTTAAGGTTACAGCAATCAAAATTGACCCTTATATCAATGTTGATGCCGGTACAATGAATCCTATTGAACATGGAGAGGTTTTTGTGACTGATGATGGCATAGAATGTGACCAAGATGTTGGTAACTATGAAAGATTTTTAGATGAAAATATATATACAGACAACTACCTTACAACTGGCAGAGTTTATCAATCAGTAATCAACAAAGAAAGAAATCTAGAATATGGAGGGAAGTGCGTGGAAGTAGTTCCCGATATACCAAACGAGGTAATCGCAACAATTAAAAGAGCTGGCAAAAAAGTTAAAGCTGATTTTATTTTGATTGAAATAGGGGGAACCGTTGGTGAATATCAAAATATGTTATTTTTAGAAGCTGCCAGAATGTTAAAAATAAGCAATCCAAAAGATGTGCTTTTTATTTTGGTAAGTTATATGCCCATCCCAGAAATAATGGGCGAAATGAAAACAAAACCAACACAATATGCAGTAAGAACATTAAATTCAGCTGGAATACAGCCAGATATGATTTTAGCCAGATCGAGAGTTGCTTTAGACGAACCAAGAAAGATAAAACTTTCTAATTTTTGCAATGTTCAAATCCATGATATTATTTCTGCGCCAGATGTAAAATCAATATATGAAGTGCCAATTAATTTTGAAAAAGAAAATATGGGAAACAGAATATTAAAAAAATTTGGACTACATCCTAAGGTTTCTGATTTAAAAGAATGGAAAGAATTAGTTAAAATAATACAAAACTCTCCTATGCCAATTGAAATTGGCATAGTTGGTAAATACTTTGAATCTGGTAATTTTACTTTAATGGATTCCTACATATCTGTTATCGAAGCTATAAAACACGCTGCTTTTTTCTTTCATAGAAAAGCAAAAATTACTTGGATATCTTCAGAAGATTTAGAAAAAGATCCAAACAAACTTTCAAAACTTAAAAAGTTTGATGGAATAATTGTGCCAGGAGGTTTTGGGAATAGGGGAGTAGAAGGAAAAATAAAGGTGATTGAGTATTGTAGAAAAAATAAAATCCCATTTTTGGGATTATGTTTAGGAATGCAATTGGCAATAATAGAATTTGCGAGAAATGTTTGCGGATTAAAAGACGCTTCTTCTGCTGAATTTAAAAAACCTTCGAAAAACATTGTAATTAATGTTATGCCAGAACAAAAAGTTCTTTTAAAAGAAAAAAAGTATGGAGGTACAATGAGGCTGGGAGCTTATAATTGCAAATTAAAGCCTGGGACAATCAGTTATAAAATATATGCTAAAGCTAATATATCGGAACGCCATCGCCATCGTTATGAGTTAGACAATGAATACAGGGATGTTTTAGAAAAAAATGGAATGCAAATGGCAGGACTTAATCCTGAAAAAGATTTAGTAGAAATTATTGAGATTCCAGATCATCCATTTTTTGTGGCCAGTCAATTTCATCCAGAATTTAAATCAAGACCATTAAAACCTCATCCTCTTTTTAAAGAATTTGTAAAGATAGCAATCAAAAAATAAGCTCAACTAAATTTAATTACGCTTTTTTATCTGGGTCAACACTTACAACTTTTGCTAACCTTTGAGAACCGTTAAAAAGATTTTTTGATTTTGTACTGAAACGAACAACACCGCTACACATTGCATAAATAGTGTCATCTGAGCCTCTTTTTACATTTTTTCCAGAAAGATATTTTGTGCCTCTTTGTCTGATAATAATATCACCTACTTTTATTTTTTCGCCGTCATGAACTTTAATTCCAAGCCTTTGAGCCGCTGAATCTCTACCTAGCCTTGAAGAACCTCCTTGTTTAGTTTTTGACATATCATGAAAAATTTAATTTAATATATGAATTATGATAGCAAATATATCTAACTTTGTCAAAGCTCATTTCAATGATATAATACTTACTATTGTTGTTACATTGCTGATTTTACTTTCTTTCGCCTGTGGGTTTATAATAGCAAAATATCAACAAAAAGAACCGATTCAAATCAAAGAAAAACAAATAATTTTATGGAACAAATACCAAAACATATAGTTTTATTTCCTGACGGCAACAGACGTTGGGCAAAACAAAAAGGCATAAAATCTCTAGATGGTCATATGCAAGGCTATAATAATCTTCTTGATTTTGCTGAATGGTGTAAAAAAAGGGGAATAAAAGTACTCACTGCTTTTGGATTTTCAACAGAAAACTGGTCAAGAACAAAAGAAGAAGTAAATTATCTAATGAAATTATTAGAAAAGGGTTTAGTTGATAATTTAGAAAAATACAGTAAAGATGGCATAAAAGTAAGGGTAATTGGGCAAAGAGAAAAACTGCCAATGTCATTGCAAAAAATAATAGAAATAACCGAAAAAACTACAGATAAAAATTCAAATTTTAATTTAAATTTAGCTATAAGTTACGGCGGAAAATGGGATATTTTACAAGCAATAAAAAAAATAATAGAAGAAAAAATACCTGCGGATAAAATTGATGAAAAATTATTTGAAAACTATTTATCCACAGCCGGCCTGCCAAGTCCAGATCTAATAATAAGAGCCGGGGGAGAAATGAGAATGTCTAACTTTGTTTTATGGCAAGCCGCTTATTCTGAATTATACTTTTCACCAAAACTCTGGCCAGATTTTACAGAACAAGATTTGGACACAGCTCTCGAAGAATTCAACAGACGGACACGAAGACTTGGTAAATAGTTTTATTGTGCGACAAAATTACTCAACTCTAAATTATTGACATATATTTATATATATGATACAATTAGGGTATGTTCTTTAACAATTAATTGAGATAAGCCCTTCTATGCCAAGGCTTCGCAGGGTAAATATTTTGGACGATTTCCAGAGTGCTTGCCCACCATAGCTTTAGCGACGATGGGCTTGTCTCAATCTTCCGAGATTAGAGATACAAACCGCTTCCCAGAGCGTTTCTGGTGGGTCTTCTGTCTTAATGGAGATATGTGATGCAATCCATCGTAAACCAAGCCGCCCGCACCATTCTAGGTAATGATTTCATCAGCCCGGAGGAAGTCGAAGTTGCCAATGCTTATAGTGTTTCCTACACCAAAGAACAACTTCAAGAGTTGACAGAAAATCTGCCAACCGAAGAACAGCTCCTCTGGCTCAAGGGCAACAACTACGCCCTTGTAGTTGGCTCTCCCACCGAGATGAATCTGATAGACATCCGCTCCGCCAAGTCGTCCCTCTTCTGTTCCAAAAACAATAAATGGTATGATGATCAACCATTTGCTATCAAAGAAAAGGTGGGGCACAATTGGCTCGCTATTAGTAAAGATCCCGTTGCCAACTCTTTAAAACAGATTCGCAATACACAGCAGAAACCGTTATTAAGCGTGGGGCAAATTCGGAACGCCGCTGAGATAAGCTGGTTCATTGCAACCTACTACGATGTTCGTGGTGTTCAACTCTTCTCGAACATTTATGTTCGCACTTCTTCTGTTGTTGCGAACAGCAGATCTGTTTTTGTCGATGATATTGATGGAGCAGGTATTGGCGTCAGCTTTGGCTTTGGCGAAAGCTACTACCATAGTCTCGGTGTATCCGCCTCTCAAGGGTTTGGTCCCGGTGTATCCGACATTAGTAAGAAGTTCTAAACCTTAAAGTCCTGAGAACTCGTTTCTCTTTAACTAAAAGCTCTTAGCGAAATTTTTTCGCTAAGAGCTTTTTTATTTTATTTGTTAATTGCAATTTGTCGCACAATAAATTTATGGGTGATATGTACTAGGGCAGGGAAGTGGAGTTAAAGAGTTTTAGCCAAGGCCTGAGCCATTTCTATCCACTTTAACTGTTTTGGTTTATTTTTATATTTTACTGCTGATTTTTGAATTTCAATTAAAGAGAGGAGGTCATTCTTTTCCCACTTTATAATATATTTGCCTTTGTTTTTATATATAATATCAACTGCCTTTTTCCATAATTCAAAATCTTTTTTCTTTTTATCTACTAATTGATTTTTTCGGAAAAAAGGAACAACAATATTATTTATATCATCAATTTTTTGCACTGAATATCTTGCCTGATCTTTTATAACACAAACATCTCCACAGCCAATTAAGCTTTTAACTTTTTCAAGTATTTTTTGCTTTTCTCGAGGAACAGTGATAACAAACTGAATTTTCCATCTATAGTATGTTGGCGCGCCAGTTCTTTTGTGTTTTATATCTTTTCTAAACTGCAAATCAAAGCATCCTTCTTTATTAACTAATTCTGAAATATTAAATTTTTCTTGTGTCATTTTATTTTTTACTATTAATAATTATCTATTCACTATTTTATTGTGCGACAAATTATGAAATAGAGAGATTTATTTTTTTAGGTTTTTACCGCCGTGAAACTGACGATGAATGTCCCGTAAACGCTTATTTGTAACATGGGTATATATTTGAGTCGTAACAATATTTTTATGACCTAAAAATTCTTGAATAGTACGCAAGTCAACTCCTTGAGTAAGTAAGTCGGTTGCATAAGAATGACGGAGTGTGTGTGGTGTTGTAAATATAGGAATTCCAGCCAAAACAGCATATTTTTTAACGATTCTTTCGATAGAACGAGGTGTAAGTCGGTTTTCAGCGGTGCCTTTTGACCTAATATGTATAAATAGTGGTTTTTCTTTATCGTGGCGAGTACTAAGATACTTTTTAATCCAATCAAAAGATCTTTCTGAAAAATAAACAGTACGAGGATTACCGCCTTTACCAATAATTCCAAGCTCTAAATCTTTTTTATTTCTTATATTTGTAAACTGTTCTACATTTAAAGAAACTAACTCTGCTATCCTAAGTCCAGTTGAAAATAATGCCTCTAAAATAGCTCTATCTCTAATACTAGAATCATCTTTAGGATTTACGGCTGTTAAGAGCTTCTCTATCTGATCTAAATTGAGAAATTTTACGATTTTAGCGCTTTTATCGGCTTTAGGAAGGCTTATTTTATCTGGAGGGATAGATATTATGTCTTTAGCCACAAAATAGCCTAAAAAGGCCCTTAAAGCGATTAGATAATAGTTTTGAGTAGATTTTTTAAGTGGATGTCCCGTTTTGGGGTTTTGGTACCTAGAAAGATATAATCTATATTCCCAAATATGCTCTGGAGTAAGATCGTGGGGGAGTAGGCTTTGTAATTTTTTAAATTTTAACCAACCAACAAATTTATTTAAATATCTTTGATAGTTTTTTTGTGTATTATTACGCAAACCTTTTTCAACCTCACAATAATCTAAAAAATCTGTAATTTGGCTTATTATAGATTTGGTTGATTTTTCCATTTTATAATGTAAGTTATAAAGTTATAGTCAGACAATGTCGCTTTACCTACATTTTGCGACATTGTTATGTTAATAGTAACTTAACCAAAAACCACTGTCAACGCCTTGCCTATTGCACAAATGTGCCAGAAAATTTTGAAAAAATACTTGCAGAATAATTTTTTATTTTTCCCCAAACATTTTGCATAATATTATTTTTTTGTTTGTTAATTTCTTGTTGTATAATTGTGCTTTTTGACTCCACTTCCCCACTCACTCTGGAATAGATGTTGTTTTCAAGCCAATCTACTGTTTTTAACCAGTATGCCTCTGTTTGAGGTTTTATTTGAGAATATAAAGTTTTACCATATTCTCTAAAATACAGCTGTTGACTTAAAAACACCACTGTTAAAATTATAACTATAACAACTATATTTTTTATAAATCCCCTTTCGTACATAGCTTTATTATTACGCAAGTAATTTTATTGCTTCTTTGATTCTCTGCAATGTTTTTTCTTTGCCTAAAATATCGGCAATTTCAAATGGGCTAGCCGATGCTTGTTTGCCAGATAAAGCAATTCTTAATGGCCATAATAAAAATCCTCTATTTTTTTCTGGATAACCTTTCTCTAAATTAAATCTTATAGCCTCTTTGATTAACTCTTCTTCTAAATTTTCTGTATTCCAATTTTTAATTTCAGATAATATTTTTTCAGACGCCAAAAGCGAACCCTCAATATCTTTATCAGTCATCTGTTGCCACTTTAATATTTCTTTTTGATAATCTAATTTTTCTTTGAAAAAAAAGTCAGTCAGTTCTACAATCTCCGATAATTTTTTCAATCTAAATTGATAGGCTTTAATAATTTTTTGTAAAGTTACCAATAGTATTTCTTCCTCTGTTTCTGAAACTTTATAACCACCACTATATTCTTTAATTAATTTTGCTGAAACTAAATATGGTAAACAAAGTTCTGTCAGCTTTTCTATTGATTTTTCACGGATATAAAAACCGTTTATAAAATTTAGTTTCTGAATATTAAAAATAGCTCCTGGCTTTTGTACTCTTTCTAAAGAAAATTCTTTTATTAAGGACGATAAAGTAAATATTTCTTTTTCTGTACCCGAATTCCAACCCAAAAGTACCATAAAATTTACCATGGCTTCAGGTAAATATCCTTGCTCTCTGTAATCTCTAATAGAAACAATACCGTTTCTTTTTGAGAGCTTTGTCCTATCTGGCGCTAAAATTAATGGTAAGTGAGCATATATTGGTTGATCAAGATTTAACGCCTCCTGTATTAAAATCTGCTTTGGAGTATTCGAAATATGATCTTCCCCTCTAATAACATGGCTTATTTCCATTTCATAGTCATCAATTACAACAACAAAATTATACAGAGGAGTTTTTAAATCTTTAGCAATAATAATGTCTCCTATCAAACCAGAGTTGAATTCTACTTCTCCTCTGATTAAATCTATAAATTTAATTTTTTTATTTTGAATTTTAAATCTTATTACAGATCCATTATTTTTATCTAAAAGTTTTATTATTTCTTCTTTTGAAAGATTTAAGCATTTTCCATTATAATGAGGAGCTACTCCCCTAGCCATCTGTTCTTGACGCATTGCCTCTAATTCGTCCTTTGAACAAAAACAATAATAAGCTTTATTTTCGTCTAAAAGTTTTTTAATATATTTTTCGTAAATATCCAATTTCTGTGATTGTTTATAAGGACCATACTTACCGTCGATATCTGGGCCCTCTTGCCAATTTATACCAAGCCATTTTAATTCTTCTATTATATCTTGAGTCCATTTTAGTTCCGACCTTTCTAAGTCTGTATCTTCAATGCGCAACACAAAAATACCTTTATTTTTTTTTGCAAATAAATAATTAAAAAGTGCTGTTCTAGCTGTACCAATATGCAATGCTCCTGTTGGCGATGGAGCTATTCTGACACGAATTTTTTTTGCCTCGCCCGTAGGCTTATGGCCGAGGGTTTTATCACTTTTTATTTTCATTTTTTTATTCTAATGTAAAATATTCTAAAATTTCTCTGGCAATTGTTTTTGCTGCCAATGGCTTTGAAAACCTTAGAGCTTGTTCTTTCATTTTTTCTAATTTATCAGGATGCAAAAATATATTGTGAATTATATTTAAAAAGAAATTACGAGTTAAATTGTCCTGTTCTAAAACCAATGCTGCTCCTGTTTGTGAATAGGCGTAGGCGTTTTTTGATTGATGATCAGCCGCAGCAGATGGTAATGGAACTAGGATACTGGGTTTTCCCAAAGCTGCAATTTCAAAAATAGAACCTGATCCCGAACGAGATATTATTAAATTTGAAACCTTATAAGCATGCTTTAACTTTTCCTCGTCTAAAAAGCCTACTGGATGATAATACTTTATTAAATCTTTATTGATTACAATTTGAGACTCTGCCATTACTTCTTCTAAATTATTTCTGCCGCAAATATGGATCAATTCAAACTCTTTTAAAAAATCATTCAAAACATTTAAAACAAAATTATTAACGGCTTCAGCGCCCTGAGATCCTCCTGAAAATAAAATTATGGGTTTTTGAAAAGTTAAGTCAAATAGATCCCCTGCTGTTTTATTGTCGCCATTTAATAATTCTTTTCTTATTGGGTTTCCAACTAAAATTGTTTTTGCTGGATCAAAGTATTCTGTTTTTGGAAAAGACACAAATATCTTTTTTGCCCATTTTGAGGTAACTCTATTAGACAAACCGGGCACAATATCTGATTCGTGCAGAAACACTGGTATTCTCAAAAATCTTGCACTCTCGGTTACAGAGATAGACCCTGATCCGCCTTTGCTAAAAATAAGTTGAGGACGAATTATTAAGAGTAAAAATATACTTTGTAAAAATCCAAAAGGTATTTTAAATAAAATATCTATAATATTTTGACATATGGTTAAAAAATTTATCTGCGAAACAGAAAAATCTTGCGACCTGGAAAAATATCTTCTAATCTTGCCTGATATTATTGTTTTTATTTTAAAATCCTCTTGGCCTAGCATTATAAGTCCAAACTCGTCTTTTATGCCCAAATAATAAAATTCCAAATCTTTTTTGGGATACATTCTTCTTATTTCCCTTGCTATGGCGACTATTGGAAAAATATGACCACCAGTGCCACCGCCTGTAAATAATATTTTCATATAATTCTAAAAAAACTAATATTTAATAAACTAACCATTTTTAGATATATTAAGCAATATTCCCACTCCCACTAATTCTATAACTAAATGCGATCCACCATAACTAAAAAATGGCAAAGGAATACCAGTCATAGGAGCTATGCCCAAATTTGCAGCAATATTTAAAAATGCTTGAATTGTTATCCAAAAAGTAATACCCATAGCGGTTAACTTTGCAAATTGATCATTTGATGATTTTGCAATTTTAATTCCAAGCCATAAAAAACATAAAAATAAAAAAACTAAAAATAAACAACCGACAATTCCCGTTTCTTCGCCCAATATAGCAAAAATAGAATCTCCCATGGCTTGTGGTAAAAAACCAAACTTTTGAACAGACATTCCCCAGCCTTTTCCAAAAAATCCACCCGATCCAATGGCGATCAAAGACTGCCTTATCTGAAGTCCCTTGCCTAATGGATCTGATTCTGGATTTAAAAAAATTAACCAGCGATCTAATCTATAGGGCGCAAATTTAATCAATAAAAACAAACCGCCTATTCCTACTAAAATTACAGATAATATATGCCAAAGAGGCGTACCTGCAAAAAAATATATAACAACTAAAGTCGTTCCAATTATTATTAAGACGCTTATATGTGGTTGAAAAAATAAAATTACTGTAATTAATGTTAAAAGAGCTATAAATGGGAGAAATACGGACTTTACGTTATGATAACCTTTTTGGGCTACAAATATCCAGTCCTTTTTATTTTTTTCTAATAATTTATTAGAAATCAATGCACTTAGATATAAAATAGCAGTAATTTTTAAAAATTCTGATGGTTGAAAAGTGGCTATACCTATATTTATCCAACGCTTCGCTCCTCCAAGTTTTACACCAATTATAGGTAAAAATACAAGCATCAAGAGAACAAGATTAGCAAATAATAATATCGGCGCTAATTTTTTAAAATAGCTTAATGGAAATTTATAGGCAATTATAGCTAAAACTATTCCTACTATCAGTAAATACAGCTGATGGGTCAGATAATAATTAGTATTGCCAAAACTTCTCATGGAAGTAGGAGCCGAAAGAGTTGATAAAAACAAAATACCGAAAACAACCAAAATAATCATTAAAAAAAACAAATAATAATTTGGATGTCTTTTCATTATTAAACTTATTGATTAGATTTATTCATTCTTTTTACTATTGATTGGAATTGATCTCCTTTTTCTTCAAAATTTTTCCACAAAGAATAGCTTGGTGATGCGCAAGAAAGCAAACAAATTTTTCCTGGTTTAGTATATTGATAGGCAAATTTAATAGCTTTTTCCATGTTAGAGGTTTCTAAAACATTTAAGTTTTTTCTTGATTTTATAATTCTTTTGCCACTTTTTGGGAAAAGCACAATATTTTTTATTTTATATTTCTTAATTACTTTTTCCAGTTCAGAAAAAATATACCCTCTATCTTCACCGCCAAGAAAAATTGTATTAACGTCTTTTAAGGCTTTAATTGCTCCAATTGTGGATTCTGGGGTTGTAGAAATAGCGTCATCATAAAATTTAATACCAGAGAATTCTCCTACAAATTCTAATCTATGAGGAAGTCCTTTAAAATTTTCAACTGCTTGTTTAGTTATTATATCAGGTATATTAAAAATCCTAGCAACTGTAATTGCCGCTCTAATATTTTCTTTATTATGCTCCCCTATTAAAGGAATTTTATAATCTTTTAATGTAAGACTGTCGATAAACGGAATTGTTTTTGAAGGTGCTTTTTTGGCCCACAAAACAAGTTTTTTATATTTTTGATTATATACAAATACATCTTTTTGGTTTTGAAAATTAATTATATTTTTTTTAGCCAAATGGTAATTTTCTATACCATTGTGATAATCCATATGGTCTCCGAACAAATTAGTCACCACTGCGATATTAGGTGAAAAATTAATATCATCTAATTGATAACTAGAGAGTTCTAATATAAATATTTCATCTTTTTTAACTGGAGTCAAAAGAGCTTCGAGCATTGGATTTCCAATATTGCCCAAAATCTTTACGCTTTTACCAGAATTTTTTAAAATTGAATATAAAAGACTTGTAGTTGTGCTTTTGCCCTTAGTGCCAGTAATACCGATTGTTTTATTGCCCAGTTGTTTAATTTTTGAAAAAAATATATTTGTAGCTGTAGTATAATCAATTTTCATAAGATCTTTTGGTATTCCTGGACTTTTTACCGCCATATCGTAATATTTTTGTTCTGCTAAATAGTTTTTATTTATTTTTATGTCGGCTATACCAATTTTTAAATTAGGATAATTTTTTTTAATGTACTTTTCTGTTATTTTACCTTCTTTGCCGTAGCCTAAAATTAAAACATTATTTATTACCAAAAACCGAAACTGGACAGGAATATTTGAAGCGGAATTATTTTTAAAAACTTCTTTTATTAAAGATTCTGGTTCTTTTATTTTAGATAAAAAATTTTTAACAATTAAATCATTTTTAAATTTTTTAGAAGCTAAATAGAAAGATGCCTTTGCTTCTTTGAAGGTTCCTACACAATCAAATGGTTTTATTTTACCAAAACCCAAAATATCTCTGAACAATGGAATTAATTTTTCTTCTTTATAGAGATTTTTTTTAAAAATACTAATTAATTCTTTTTTAGATAAAAAGGCCGACAATAGGATAAATATAAAAATACACTTAGGACACTCATTGCACCATAAATTTGTTTTTTCTTTTTTATTAATTAAAAAATTTTTATTGCAGCTAGAAAAATGAAAAAAATATTTCTTATACTTTGAAAAAAGTTCTACTATATGAATTTCATAAAAAGGACGCAATAAAGAAAAATAATGAACATTTGGAGTTATAAAATCTTTAACATAAGCACTGAACAAATTTTCAAATTCCGATGATTTACTCCACTGATGATTAATAGTCTCTCCTTTATATTTTGTGTTGCCGAAATTACTACTATACTCATTAGCCACAATACAGTAGGAGTATTTATATAAAACCGCGTTCAAAACACCCAAAAAAGCATACATAGCAGAAACAGGAACATGACCATTATATTTATGTTGGTAAAATAATTTTTCGTCTAAAATTCTTCTTACTTTTATAGATTTTGTTTCCGTTATGTTTATTATTTTGTTAACAAGATTCGATTCTTCTTGAGTCTCAATAAAAAAAGTCGTAATATCAAAACCCTGTTCTTTTAGAAGCTCTATTGCAACTATCGAGTCCTTTCCCCCACTAACAGCAACAAGGCATTTCTCATTATCATCCAACTGATAAAAAACTTTTTTTACATTCTTTTTAAAAGGAAATTTGGGAGAAATAGTTGGATCAAGATTATTTTTATAAAAAAATTCACCTAAGCCTTTTTTGTAAACTGTACTCCAAAAATCAGCCTCACTTTTTGATAATAAATAATTTATCTTTACTTTTGTCGCACAATAACATTTCCAATAACTAATACCTATTACTAAATGCAATCCTTCAAAGATCTTGTTTAAAAGACCAGAGGAGATTTCATTAAGATTAAAAATTTTTGATAAAATTATAGTTTCTGTAAAAAAAAGAGTCTTCCCATCTTTAAATTCTGTTTTGTAATTAAAAAAAACCTTTTTTTGAGCAGGCTCAAATTTATAAGAAGTAAATTCAAAAATAGTTGGCTCTGACTCCATATTGGTTTTTAAATACTAAATATTAGAAGAAACTCTTTTAAATATAATAAAAAACAAAAAAATTAATACAATAGCTATTAAAATCCATACATACCAATGTTTTAAAAATTTTATAAACGGAGATGACTCTGCCTGAGTAGTAGTATTAGCCGTAATCATTGGTTGAAAATTAATCACCAGAGAATCTGCAACAGAAAAAGTGCCCGAGCTGGCTATTCCTGTTATTTGCTTTGCAGAAATTTGAGTAATTAATGACTGAGTTTTCCCTTCAAAAGTAATTATTTTTGACATATTTGACAAAAAATTTCCTATATTAATACCAGAGGCTATATTACCATTAAATGACATTCCATCAATTTTTACTTCGCTGGTGTTGATAATTTCTGCAGGAATATCTGCTCTCACCGTAACATCATTAACTAAAACCGCTGATGTATTTTTTACAACTATCAAACAATTAATTGTTTGATCAGAGGCGATAGTAACGTTTTTTGACAAGTTTACAGTGTTATCTTTAACTCCACAAAAAGTAGAAACATCCAACCCGACGACAGAAGGCATTACTTGCTCCTTACAACTACCTTCATTTACGCACTGGCCGCCTAAACAACTATCTTTTGTACATTCATTATTATCAGAACAAGTTTTGTATAAATCATTAAAAACTCCACTGGAGTCAGACCAGTATAAATTATTACTATTACAAATAATTTTGTAATGCTTTGTATAAACAGAAGATGGTGGTGAATAATTTATACATTGTCCGTTTTGACATCCATTAAAACAATCTTTAACCCAATTTTGTTGTTTACCGCACGAATCATACCAAAAAATAGAATTACCAACACATCTTTTTTCTTCTGTATTAGGATTACAAATAATAGGATATTGAGCTTTTGTGACCTGTGGTTTCGCCATTAAAAAAACGCCAAAAAACAGGAGAGGTAAAATTATAATAATGGTTAACTTATGAATTGTTGTCATGTTATTAAATAATTAACTTAATAATTTTATAGTCACTCCCACGATTGCTAAAACTATACTTAAAATCCAAGCTCGCATTGTAATCTTGTATTGAGGCCAACCGATTGCTTCAAAATGATGATGTATTGGAGTAGAAAGAAATATTTTTTTCTTTCTAAATTTTTTTGATAAGAGCTGTATTATTACAGATCCAGTTTCTAAAACCAAAAGCCCGGCAATAATTGGCAAAACAAAAACAGAATCGGTTAAAAAGGCCACAACCGATAAGGTAGCAGTTAATCCTAATGTACCTGTTTCGCTCATATAAAATCTGGCAGGAGGTATATTAAACCATAAAAAAGTGAATAAAGCTCCTGTAATGACGGCACAAAAAGTTGCTAAATCTACTTTGCCTTGAGAAAAAGCAATTATAGTAAATGCTCCAAAAATTGAAGCAAATGCTCCACCGGCTAATCCGTCTAATCCATCTATTACCCCGCCAGACCAAGTGGCGACCATTACTAAAACAAAAAGTGGAATATAAAAAATACCTATTGAAAATTCCCCGAGTAATGGAATAGTAATAACATCCCATCCTAATTTTGAATAAAACCAAAAACCTCCGATAGTGCCGATTAAAATCACAATGAAAAGCCGTTTTTTTAATGAAAGACCTCCGCCAATATACTGACCTTCACGCAATAATGATAAACAAAATTTCTTAAAACGACTAATACCACTACTGCTTATTTGGTGTGTAAACGAATTTTTTCCAAACATCTGTAAAAAATCATCTAAAAATCCAAGTAACGAAGCGGCTATCAAAGTAAATAATGGAAGCCATGTTTGGCTTCTTGATAAAAAATTAAAATTGGGAAACCAATAAAAAAGTAAAACAACCAAAACTACTGTTACCCAAATTAAGAGTCCTCCAAAACGTGGTACTTTTGTCTCTCTTTCTCTATGGAGACCATAAAAAACAGTAGCATTTTCGCCACTTATGGCTTTAATTCTTGCTTCTTTTTTCCAAAGTTTGTGTTTATATAAAAAATTGATCAATAAAGGACACCAAACAGCAGCTATAGCCGAAGCAACAACTGCCGATCCCAAAACTTTAATAACATTAAAAGTAAATAGTGTCATTATTATTAGCCCCTACTACCACTTATAAGCAATATGTAGCCAATTAATTATTTTTTTCATTTCTTCTAATCTATCTTCTGACCCCAAAATAATATGTATTAAATAATTCTCTCCATCTGGACTTTTTTCAACTACAAGAAAAGTGCCTTTGGCATAATTTGTAAAACCAGTTTTACCACCAATAACTTCTGGTATCTCTCCTAAAAGCTTATTAGTATTTATTAGTTTGTGATGCAGTTGTCCATCATCTAAATATAAATCATATTCTTTGAGGCTTATAATTTGACGAATTAACGGATATTTATTTAATAAATGTTCTACTAACTGTACCAAATCTTTTACCGTAGAGTAGGATCCTGCATCTAATCCGCTAGAATCTGTAAAATGAGTACTCAAAAGACCCAAATTATTTGCCTCTGCATTCATTAAAGCAATAAATTTATCCTGTCCTGCGATTGAAGAAAGAGCAAAAGCCGCATCATTACTAGATTCAATTAATGTTATATACAAAAGATTTTTCACTGAAAGTATTTGACCTACCTTTAAATCTCCTTGCTGACCTTCTTGCAATATATCCTCATTAGTTATAGTTACCTGTTGCTGTAAGTTATAATTCTCCAAAACCACCAAAGCCGTCATAAGTTTTGACAAACTAGCAATTGGCAAGGTTTTTGTTTCATTTTTTTTAAAAAGAATTTTTCTATGTAAAAACAAATTTGTTTCAATGGAAATAGCCGCCTCTGCATCAATTTTCAAATCCTCTATCTCCCAATTTCTATATGGTAATAAATTTTGAGAGATAGGTGTTTTTTTAATACTGGCTAAAAAATTTTGCTGGTTTTGTGCTGCTTTTTCTTCAAAAAATCCATATAAACTATTAAAAAACCATTGCAAAAACACTAAAATCATTAATACTAAAAAAATAAATGCAACAAACAATAAAACATTTTTAGCTATTGACCGTATATCCATTTTACTGTTTTTTAATTATTTTTTTATCTGATTTAGATGATTTAGTAGAGTCAATTTTTATGTGTAGTTCTCTTAATTGTTTCTTTTCCACTTCTGATGGAGCCTCCATCATTAAATCTCTACCATCTCCCGTTTTAGGAAAAGCAATTACTTCTCTTATGTTTGGCTCATTTTGTAAAAGAGCAATTATTCTATCTATACCAGAACCAATACCTCCATGAGAAGGAGCTCCAAAAGTATACGCTTCTATTATATGACCAAACTTTTCTCTTATTTCTGCTTTTTCATAACCCATAATAGAAAATACTGCCTCAATGGCTTCTGGGGTACTATTTCTAATGCTTCCTCCTCCAATTTCCCATCCATTAAGAACAATATCATACTGAGTAGTTAGAATATTTTCTATATTCTTCTTATCTAATAAATCTTGCATAAATTCTAGCTTGGGAGCTGAAAATGGATTGTGAGTAAACGTCCATTTTTTAGTTTCTTTGTCTTTTTCGAAAAATGGAAAATCAATTATCCAACAAAAAGCTAAAAGATTTGAATCGTTTTTATCTTTTCTTAAATCTGGTTTATCAGACTTATATTTTCCCATTGCTTCTTTAAAGCTTAATCTCGGAAATGGAATTTCTTGTATTTTTTTTTCTGGGAATAGAGTCTCAACTAATTTAATCAGCATTCTCTCATATAATTCCATAAAATCTTCTTTCTCAATAAAACTCATTTCAGCGTCAATTTGAGTGTGTTCGGTTTGCCTATCCCCTCTTGGGTCTTCATCCCTTAAACATTTGGCAATCTGAAAATATTTTTCAAATCCAGCAACCATTAATAATTGTTTATACTGTTGTGGACTTTGAGGTAAGGCATAAAATTTTCCTGCATGCAATCTTGAAGGCACTACAAAATCTCTTGAACCCTCAGGAGTTGATTTAGTAAGCATAGGAGTTTCAATTTCCACAAATCCCTCTTTAGTAAAAAAATCTCTTACAAAATTTGTAACTTTATGTCGCACAATAAGATTATTCTTCAATCTTTCTCTTCTCAAATCCAGATATCTATATTTCATTCTTATTTCCTCGTTTATTTCATATCCTGTCTCGTCAATTGAAAAAGGTAAAGTTTTCGCCTCTGATAAAATATTTAAAGATTCTACCGATAGCTCAACTTTTCCTGTTTCAATTTTTGGGTTTATCATTTGTTCTGGTCTTTTTACAATTTGACCTGTAATCTCCACCACCCATTCTGGTCTTAAATTTTGAGCCAATTCATAAACTTCTTTATTCGATGGCACAAAAACCACTTGTAAAACTCCACTTCTATCGCGAAGGTCAATAAATAAAATTTTACCGTGGGCTCTTCTGGTATTTACCCAACCTGTAACTTTTACTTTTTCTCCTATATGTTTTGCCGTATCTGAAACTAAAAATCTATACATAAGTTTTATTTATTTATATTTAAACAAGCGATAAATTCTGAAGTAGCAGTCCATTCGCATTGGCCATTTACCTGTCTTTCACATTTAGCATCTTCATAGCATGTGTATTCTTGCTTGTATTCACAAGTTGACACTACGCCTGCTTTATCTGAACAAATTTGCCTACTACAACCGCCAATATAACAATTATCTATTGGACATTTAGCAAATTCACAATTAGGACCAGTACGACTAACGGCAGACCCATCAGGACAAATCTTTGCTTCCTTGGTGCAAGCTATTGGTTTCTCTTGTTCTTTTGTGAATGTTTGTGTCAATAATGATTTGTTGTAAGCTAAATATAACCCTATAGCAATCATTGCCGTAAAGCACACAACCATAACTATTGCTAATGATAAACTACCTTCTTTTTTTTTCATATTACTTTTATTTTAATAAACTTTCTTCCTGCTTTAATTACCATATCGTCTTGCATATCAACCGTTTTTTTCCAGTTATCAATTTTTGACTTTTTATTATCAATCTCCACAATTACCGCCCCGCCCTGGATTAATCTCTTTGCCTCATTTTTTGACGAAACAATTTTTGCGTCAAATAGTAAATCTAAAACAGGATATATTTTTTTATCTGTTTTAAAAATTTCTATTTCTGAAGGCACTTGCCTATCTCTAAAAACTTTATTAAATTCCTCTTCTGCTTTTTGGGCGATAACTTTACCGTGATATAAAGTAACAATCTCTTTGGCTAATCTTGCTTTTATGTCTCGCGGATTATTTAAAGATTTTTTAATTTCTTCAATTTCTTCTTTTGAAAGCCTTGTAGCAAGTCTTAAATATTCATCAATTAAGAGGTCCTTCATTGACATCACTTTTCCATAAATATCATTTGGTTCATCGGTTATATTTATTACATTACCCCAACTCGTTGACATTTTCCTGTCATCTAAACCATTTAGCATTGTCAAAGTAATTATATCTTGAGACATCTGTTCAAACTTTTTCTGTATTTCTCGACCTGCTTTTAAATTGAAAAGCTGGTCGGTTCCTCCTATTTCCACATCGGCTTTTACCATCACAGAATCATATCCCTGAAATAAGGGGTAATCTAATTCATGTAAACCAATTGGTTTTCCCTCGTCCCATCTTTCTTTAAAATTTCTCCTTTGTATTGTTTGTTGAGCCGTAAATAACATTTGTAAAGATACAAAATCTTTTACTTTCATTTTTTTAAACCATTCGCTGTTGTAGTGTAACTCAACTTTTCTCATATCTAAAATTTTACCGATTTGCTTTACATAGTCTTTCATATTTTCTTTAATTTCTTTTTCTGTTAAAGGTTTTCTCATTGCCTGCTTATCTGAAGCATCCCCTATTTGTGCTGTAAAATCCCCAATAATTAGAATAATTTTATGACCCAAATCTTGAAATTCTTTCAATTTCCAAAATTGCAAAGCCCTGCCTATATGTATTTTAGGACCAGTAGGATCAATTCCGTGCTTAATTCTTAGTTGTTTTCCTGATTTAAGCTTTTTTTCAAGACTATCTTTTTCAATAATCTCCTCCACCCCCCTACTTAATATCTCGTCTATTTTTTGAAGATTTGTGTTTACCATATGATTTTTAGTGTTACTTGATTATACCAATTTACCAAAAAAATGAAAGTGTAAAAAATCTACCTCATTTTCTTGACAAATGACTAGAAAGGCGTAGCATAATAGATAAAATATTTTCTGTTCTTTGACAATCTTTTTTGGTCTATTTGAAAGGAATCTGAAGTGAAAAATCAAAAGAAGAAAAAGGTTGAATTACCGAACCGGTGCCTATTGCGACGTCCTTCTGGTAAGTTATGTTCTAAAAGGTTACGAAAAGGACAACACTATTGCAGTAGGTGCAGAAGCGAAAAAAACAAAGTAGAAATTTCACGATTACAAGAAAATGTAATTCATTTTAGTGAAGTAATAAGTACAACAAAAAACAATGACTACTAGTAGATAGAGACACACAAAAACAAAAGAAGCCCATACCCTCCTAACTTTCAAAGGAGGGTTTTTTATTACTTAAAAGGTGATATTTAAAATTGGTCTGCCAATTTATAAATATCACCTGCTCCCATGATTATCAGCACATCTCCGTTTTTAATATTTTCTTTGATATAATGTTCTATGTCGCACAATAAGAGATACTTAACATTGTTTTTATTAATTTTTTCAACTAATTTTTGTGAATTTACCTCAGTATTAATTTTTTTTATTTCACGGCCAGCAACATCATAAATATCGGTGATTATAATTTTATCTATTGCTAAAGATCTAAATGTTTTTACAAAATCTTTAAATAAATAATGTGTTCTTTGATGTTGATGTGGTTGAAAAACGCACCAAATTTTTTTCTTTGGATACTTTTCTCTTGTAGCCCTTAAGGTTGCTAAAATTTCTGTTGGATGATGACCATAATCAGATACAACTATAATTTTTTTGTTACCAGATTTCCCTTGTTTTAAATCGAACCTCCTCCATGACCCCCTATACTGCAAAAGAGCATCAAAAGATATTTTGTCTGAAACTCCTAAAATTCTTGCTACCGTTATTGAGGCTAACGCGTTATAAATATTATGCTTACCAGGTATTTTTAAAATCCTTTTTAACTTTTTTGATTCTTTTTGTTTTATAGAATAAAACACTATTTCGTGATTGCTTTTTTTTACTATTTTATTAATATTTTTATCTTCTTTGTTGGCTACTAAAATACCATCTTTACCCAAATGACTTAAATATAATTTATAGGTTTTTTTTATATTATTTAAATTTTTGTAATAATCTAAATGCTCTTTTTCAATATTTGTTAGTACGATAATCTTTGGCCAATAATTCAAAAATGAAGCAAAATGTTCATCTGCCTCTATGACTAAAACTTTAGAACTCCCAGCTCTAAAGTTTGTATCACCAAATTCTTTAAGCTTTGTACCCACAATAATAGTTGGGTCAAGCCCTGCTTTTATTAAAACCAAAGCAACCATTGATGTCGTAGTACTCTTTCCGTGAGTACCAGAAACAGCAATTGTAAAATATTGCTTCGTTAGGTCTCCCAAGGCTTCAGGATAACTTTGTAATTTAATATTTAGCTTTTTTGCTTTTTTGTATTCAAGATTATCCGGTCTTACTGCTGGACTGTAAATAACTAAATTTGTGTCATTGCTTAAATTATTTTCTAAATGTGGTCCAATAATAATTTTAATTCCCTTTTCTTTTAAAAACTCTGTGATTTCAGACGACATTAAATCAGACCCACTCACAGTATGTCCCTTTGATAAATAATATTGAGCTAAAGCCGAAATTCCTATACCTCCAACTCCAATAAAATGGATTTTCATGTTAAATTATACGATTCTATTATTGTATATTCTGGTCCTCCTCTTTTTAAAACGCTTTCCATTACTTCAATTGATTCAACCGTAAAAGTAAAATCTATATTTTCATTTATTTCTGGCCTTTCTTCTGGTTCAATTTTTTTCCA
>CAYHHX010000003.1:0-28746 GCA_964356545.1 uncultured Candidatus Saccharibacteria bacterium
CAAAAACATAATCACTGCTGTAAGTAATAAAAATAATATTATTTTCCTTGCATATACTTGCTAAATTCAAAACGGCGATAAAGTTGACTGCCATTGCCATCATGGGATTTTCTTGGCACATTGAAACAACATGATAAGCTGATGTATTGATTACAATATTTGGTTTAATTTTCTCAATTTTTTCTTTCACTTGTAGGTAATTGGTAACATCCAATTCTTCTTGTTCAAATCCAACAATTTCAAAACCAAAAGAAAAAGCGTCTTTCATTATTTCTCTTCCCAATTGACCTGTTTTACCGATTAACAAAATTTTTTTCTTTTCTATTGACATAAATATAATAACTTGCTATGATATTGGTACGTAAAGCTTCTTGCTCTTTTCAATTTTTTGGAGAATATGCATGGCTCAGGGAACCAAGAAACTATTAAAACTGTTGGCGGAAATCGACATCAATCAGCCCTATGGCACAAAACTGTTCGATGCCCTAGCTCGCCTGACGGTGAGTGTAGCCGTGGAGGCAGTATGTCTCAAGGAGACTATCGATGATAAACGGGGTAAAACTCATCGCGAAGTCTACTTGATTCAGCGCTCCTTGACCGACATGGCCTATCCAGGCCAATGGCATTGCCCGGGGTCAGTTATGCGACCAGGAGAAAGCATTGAAGACGTAATGAAACGGCTATCCGAACAGGAATTTAGCGAAAAGATTATCTCTTACCGATTCATCGAAAACTTCAATTACCCTGCCGAGGAAAGGGGCCATTTTTTCTCACTTTTGCACCTCTGCCATCTTCAAGAAAGTGAAGGATTGAAGGGAAAATGGTTTCCGATACATCAGCTCCCTGAAAAAACAATAGAACAACACCGTTCCATGGTTATCCCTAGGATAGCCTGTAGGTATCCACCCTACTAATAGTCTGAACGTTGGATTTGGCAAAACAACTCTCATGGCGCTTGTCCTATCAAGCGCCTCTTTTTTTATACAATCTTAACTTCTGGTACTGGTATAATGAATTTTCCTCCACCTTGACGCCAGTTTTTTAATTCTTCCATCGCCATCACTTCATCGGCAAGATTCCAACACAAAATTAAAACGTAGTCAGGTTTTTCTTCAGTTATTTTTTCTGGCGGATACACTAATAAATGAGTCCCGGGCGTATATAAACCTTGCTTTGCTTTTGACTTATCAACAATGAAATCCAAATAATTTGTATTAATTCCAAAATAATTCAATAAAACAGTTCCCTTTGCGGAAGCAGAATAAGCGGCCACTTTCTTGCCCTCGCTTTTAATTTTTGCCAACAAATCAAGCAGTTCTTTTTTTATTTTCAGAACATTCTCACCCATTTTCTGATAAGTTTCTAACTTATTGAATCCTTCTTCAATTTCTTTTGCTACAAGATTTTTGACATTTTCATGTATTGGAAAAGCCCCAGGATGACAAGCAAAAAACATTAAAGACCCTCCCTGCATAGGCGTCATTTTTACATCATAAATTTCTAAATCAGCTCCCTTGAATAAATGTATCAAGGCTATCAACGAATAATAAAAAACATGTTCATGGTAAATAACATCAAATTTGTTTTCAATTAAACCCCTAGCATAGGGAAACTCAAAAACCGCCGTTCCCTTTGGTGCCAATATTTCTTTTACTCCCCTCACGAATCCTGTAATTCCCTCAACATGGGCTAACACATTAGCTCCAAAAACCAAGTCGGCCTGGATGTGTTGTTCTTCTTTTATTTTTTTAGCTAAGTCATAGCTAAAAAACTCATCAATGGTTTTAATGCCTTTTTCATTAGCCACCTTTGCTATATTTCTAGCGGGCTCTACTCCCAACACCGGTATCCCCTGTTTTTTAAAAGATTGCAATTGAGAGCCGTCATTACTGGCTATCTCTAAAACTAGACTACTAGGACTAAGGTTCAATTTTTTCGTCAAATATGCCGCATTTTCTTCGCAATGCTCTAAAAATTGCTTGGAAACGGCTGAAAAATAAACGTAGTCCCGAAAAAGATCTTCTGGGGGAATAGTATCGATAATTTGAACTAAAGAACATTCTGGGCAAAATCCAACACTCAAGTTATACTTTTTCTCTCTAGCAAAATCTTCTTCCTTTTTTAAAAAAACGTTAATCGAGGGCATTTGCCCAAGAGAGAAAAATTCTACTATTTCTGTTTTGCAACTTCTGCAATTCATGTCTATTGAAACCAACAAGATTTCTTTGAAAAAAAGGAACTGCTTGTTGGTTAGTTAAGTTAATAATAACCCTATGTAATCACAATTTAAATCGCGCTTTTTTTATGTTTAATCCAGTTGAATGTTTCTTTTATTCCTTCTTCAAAAGTTATCATGGGTTTCCAGCCTAAAACTTCTTTTGCTTTGGTCCAATCAAGGTATTGTTTGGGTATTTCGTTGTTGGCAATATTCAATATCTTGTAATTAATTTTTTTTCCTAGAATTATTTCAACTTTTTTAACGACATCCAATACGCTAAAAATATTTTCGCAAGCAAAATTAAACGCCTGTCCTGCAATTTTTTTTTTGTTTTTTATTAGATTTTCCATTAACTTAATACAACCATCGGCTATGTCTTTTACATATGTATAGCCCCTTACCATTTTACCATCACTTCTTATTAAAAGTTCCTTGTTTTCTAAAACAGCATTTATGGCACCAGGAACTATTCTAGAAAAATTAAGATCTCCCGGGCCGAAAACATTGCTAAATCTTGTTATAGCAACCGGAAGATTATAGGTGCGAAAATAGGTTTGAGCTATCAAGTCAGCGGCTGATTTAGAAACATCGTAAGGGTGGTCGCCCTTTAAGGGGAAATGCTCTTGGTAAGGAAGTTTTTTAGATTTCCCGTAAGCCTTATCCGATGAAATAACAACAATTGACTCCAAGTTACCACGATTTCTGCAAATTTCTAAAACATTCACCGTACCCATAACATTTGTTTCTATGGTTTTAAAAGGGTCGCTATAAGCTTTATCAACAAGAGGATAAGCAGCTAAATGAAAAACGGCTTTTGGATTTTCTTTTTCAAAAATTTTAGAGATATTTCTATCTCTTACATCTGCTTTATAAAACACGGCTTTGGGATGTATATTTTCTTTCTTGCCGGAAGACAAATCGTCTATGACAGCCACATGATAGCCTTGCTGTATAAGCCTATTTACAAGATTGCTTCCAATAAATCCAGCCCCACCCGTAACTATCACATTTTTAGGTTTTAGTTTACTCATATGCTCTATTAGACTTTTATTTTATTTTATTTTTCCCAAACTGTCCATGGCCTGCTATCCTGCCATAACTTATTAAGTTCTTCCATTTCTCTATAGGTATCCATTGCCTTCCAAAATCCTTCGTGCCTATAAACTGATATTTGGCGAATGGCTGCCATTTTTTTTAAACCACTTTGTTCGTGCCCATTATCAAAATATGGTAAAGCTTTTTTATTAAATACCATAAATCCGCCACTTACATAGTCGTGCATCAATGGTTTTTCATCGAAACCTTCAACTAAATTATTACCATCGGTTTTTATGAGTCCATATTTAGAATACGGATGCACGCCACTAATAGTGCCTAAAAGCCCCTGCCTTTGATGAAAAGCCACTAATTCTTTAATGTTAATATTGCTGACGCCATCGCCATAAGTGAGCATAAATTCATCTTCGGTAATATATTTTTGCGCTCGCAAAATCCGTTCGCCCGTATTACTTTCTAAGCCAGTATCGGCAAAAATAATCTTAAAATCATCACCAGCACTATTATGGAACGTCGTTTCATGAGTATTAGTATCAAGGGTAAAATCATTCTGGAATTTTTTTTGATTTAAAAAGTAATCCTTTATCATCTCTCCCTTATAACCCAAAGCTAATACAAATTCGTTGTAGCCGTAATGGGCATATATTTTCATGATGTGCCAAAGTATCGGCTTTCCGCCAATCAAAACCATTGCCTTTGGCTTGTATTCAGTTTCTTCTTTCATGCGAGTGCCTAGGCCCCCGCAAAGTATTATTGTTTTCATAATTTGTAGCTAAATATTATTTTTCTTCTTTTCTATATCGTTTATGATTTCTAAAAAACGATCGATTGGATTACGTCTTGTTTCTACATAGTCGTTATTAAATTCAGTTTTAAAGGCGTCCAAATTTTTTGCGCTGGCTATTTTTTTTAGATAACTTTCCAATTCTTCCGTAGTTTTAAACGACTTGGTGCAACCGCCTAATGTTTCCCAATTATCTGATTTCATCGGATAATTCATAAGCTGTAAGGCAATTTTTGATTTCATGGCCGCTTCTATTAACGCGGTTGACGAGAAGCTTATTAAAATATCCGACTTAGCAAGCGTTTTTTCGAGTATTTCTTTTGGTAAAGTAAATGCAACTCCATTCATTTTTTTTTCCATCAATGCTCTATTGTCACCCGGGTGAGGCCGATACACAAAATTCAACCCCAGTCGGCCGCAAATTTCATGTATTTTTCTGACAGTTTCTATTTTAAAATTAAGCAGTTCTTTATTGTAAAATTCAAAATTCTGGCCCAAATAACATACATTATAATGATCGTCTTTTTTTTTAACAGAATGGTTTTTCTTTTGTGAATACGGATATCCTAAAATATATATGTTTTCCGGATTTCTTTTGTATTTTTGTACATATAAATCTTTAAAGTATTGTCCCCAAACTAAAACATAATCGGCAATTTTACCAGTTTCCATAGGAAATACTTCGTCGTATACCCCATGGTGGACTTCCAGTGTAACAATACCTAATTTTTTACTTACCAATGCAATAGCTCTTTCAATAGCAATAATGTCATTCCACAAAACGATGTAGTCTGGTTTAACGATTCTTAACTTATCTTCTATCTTTTTAATTAATTGGTAAAGATATATTATATTTTTTTCTTTTAAATAAGATAGAAGATACTGGTCTAAGTCACTGGTAGCAACATAGCCCATAAAATTTTTAATGGCAACTAATCTATCTCTTCCATGGACAAGCAATCCTACGTGATGGTATTTTTTTACCCCCAAAATAAGGTGAGTATATTTAAATGGTCTAAATAGAACCTTCTTTTTATTTTTTCTAATGTTAAAAAAGTTTTTTATAAAGTATAGTTTTAAAAAAAACTTATCTAAAAAACCGAGGAGCAATTTATGTTTATTATATTTTTTAACGGTAAATTGCAAAGATTGATAAAATAATTCTTCTGGCGTATTTTTAACCCAGGGTATCTTCTCATATAAGTGAAAATAATGAAACAGAAAATCGGGAAGTTTTTCACTGGGCATAATCTTTTCGTATTCAGTATAAGTATCCATATTGTATTAAAACTTAATCATAAATAATATCTCCTTTCGTTCTTGTGAAGACAAAAAAACATAAAAACTAACTACAATGACTATTCCATATACTATGCCCATTTGAATTATGGTCAAAAAAATATTAGCTGGCTGGAAAATTTCCAAAGCTAATATTGATACTATTATAGTAAAAAGATAAACCAAAAGATTTTTTTTAATTGCTAAATTAAAAAAGTCTTTAAAGCTAACTTTCATAATCTTTAATATTTGATACAAAGACAGGGGAAAGTCAACTAAAACCATCGGAATAGTAGTTCCCAAAACAACTCCTAAAATACCCAATGGCCTAACTAATGATAAACTTAAGCTAACATTTAATAATGCATTTAGAAGATTAATTTTAAAGAATACTTTAGCATAGCCCTTAGCTGTTGCTAAATTTGCGCCAATGTTTATGGTACTGCCAAACATCCAAAAAGCTATTAAAACTTGAGCTGGTAAGATACTTGCTGTGAAACCTGGTCCCATCCAGTTATTTATAAAAAGTTTGGCAAAAATAATAGTAATAATGACTCCGGGAACAAAAATCATTGTCACATACTTTGTTCCTTTAAATAATAGTTCTTTTTGCTTGTCCTGCTCATTTTTTCCTTCCAGTTCTGCGCTAGCCGGAAGAATAGGTCCCATCATCAGACTATTAATTGATCTAAATCCCTGCTGTAAACCATAGCCTACGCCATACAAAGTAACTGCTGAAACCGAAGCAAAAGCCCCGATTACAAAACTATCAAAATTAAAAATAAGTAAAGACAATACGGCAGAAAGAAAAAGGAAGAAACTGAAACTAAAAATTGTCTTGGAAGTTTCTTTGTCAAAATAAGGCAAACAAATAGTTGTTTTTAAAGTATAATATCTTACGATAATATAGGATACCAAACAGCGTAATATGATAAAAAAATAAAATAAAGCCACAAACCAAACCATTCCCAAACGATAAGTGAAAATGAAATAAGCAGAAATACCGGTAAGGATTATTGACGCTATATTGCTCATTGCTAACCAATCAAATCGTTGCAATCCGTAAAGGACGCTATCAAAAGTTCTGCCGGGCCAAATAAGCAACGACGCTCCGGCCGACACCCAAAACAGTTGGCGCATGATTATTACATTAGTAGGCCCTATGTTAAATATGCGATCAAAATAAAAAGATAAAATTAAAAGAGAAATGGCCACAAGAAAGCCAATAATGGTATAAAAAAACAAAGAAGCGTTTATAATTTTGCCTGCTCTTTTAAGGTCGCCTTTACCCATAGATTCAGCTACATATTTTGGAATAGCAGCCCCCACCCCAAAATCAAGCACCCCAAAATATCCTATAAATGTCATTACCAATAAATAGGCGCCGTAAACCTCCTTACCAACATGAGAAACAATAAAAGGAAACAACAGTAGTCCCGCAACAAAACCAACTACTTGGCTCGCCATATTATATTTAATATTATTGGTGATAATTCTTTTTCTGGACATATTGAATTTAATTTGTTTCAAAATTTGTGTTTTTTGCAACTATCCACATGCTTGAAGAAAGTTGATTTTGGGCAAGAAAATTTTGAAAAGGAATAGAAGCTGTTTTCCAATTATCTATCAATACTTGTTTCAAAAAAGGATTATTAGAAACATCGAATTCACCGCTCAATATTTTTTTTCTTACCAGGTCCGCATCTAATCTGCCAGGCGTTAAAGTTTCTAGAACTTGAAAACCACAACGTGAAAGTAATAAATTTAAAGAATGCGGGTTAAAGTAATTTAGATGTTCATGGTCTATGCTATTGCATAATTCTTTCAAAACCGTAAAGTCGAATCCTTTGCCGTTAGGACAAGTGACTACAAACAGGCCATTTGGTTTTAAAAATTTCTTGCATTGATTAATAAAATCTTCGGGAGAAAATAAATGTTCAATAACTTCAAAATTAACAACTACATCAAATTTTTCATTTTCGCCGAATGATACTTTTTCAATGGGCAACTCAATTGTTTCAATATTTTTATTCCTGCATGTTTGCGCTAAATTTGGCGTTGGCTCAATAGCAACTATTCTCTTAAAAATATTTCTTGATTTAATTTCCTCGCAAAAAGTACCATACGCGGCGCCGACTTCTAAAACAGAGTCTGTAGGTACGTCGTATTTTTTACAAAATTCTAATAATTTATCAACTCTTGGTTTAAACATTTTTTCTCTTCGAGCCTTATCTGATGCAGGAAAAATATATTTATCCCAATAAGCATACACATCTGATTCTCTGTAGCACATTTCTAAAACTGCAGGCGAAGGCCGTGGGTTTGTGTACAAAGTTTCACAGTTATTACAGCTTACATAATCTAATCCAAATTTTTTGTAAGTTGGAGTAAATTCATTACGATTACATGCAGGACAAAATACATTAACAAACTTATCGCTATGCAGTAAAAGCCGTCCAAGGTCTTTTAATATTGCTGTTTTTGCACCTTCAGTTACATTTTTAGGCCTAATGTCTTCTTCGGAAAATTGAATTTCACTTAACATGATAGTTAATTTATTTTATAATATTTTTCTTGTTGCTTTGCTGATAAATAAACTTTACCGTAGCTTGATACTTCGCCCCAAATATTATTTTTCCACCATTCGTTATTTTCTATCCACCAAACCCTAGGATCGCGGAAAGTATCGGCAATTCTATCAAATTCTTCTTGTGTCATATCCACATACTTTAACCAAATTTTTATATCCGAGGACTTGACGTGGTCGTATTTTTTAACCATTTCAATGCCTTGTTCTCTGGTCATGTGTCCCCTCCTAATATCTTTTGAAGAATGGTCAGACGCCCGACCATAGCCAAATTTGATATATTTTAAGTAATCGTGCGCGCCATTTTCATAGATATCATCTAAGTTGGATATTTTTCGGTATGTCCTTTCAAATTCACCATCAAATTGTTCCCAGTCATATTTTTCCATAATCAGTTTTGTGCTTATATTAGGATCCCAGGGTATAAAATTTCCAAGATAAATACCTCTTACGCCAACGTTTTCCAACTCTTTGTCGCTGGGATATTTTGCCCACAACACATCTTGCTCTTTAATGCCTAAATTTTGATCAATCATGTCGTTCCAATCATAACCACGGCATGCATGTTCGTCTCTAAATTTCCTTGTCATTTCTACAAAATCATTCATGGAGTACATCCCCCCCAAGTCAATGTATCCATGTTCGCCCCAAATAATCAATGGAATATTCATTTTTACAGCAATTTGCACAGGATAGGTATATATTCCACAATGATTATGCCAATTCATGTCACCCATCATGAAAAAGGCTTTTTTATTTATCTTTTTTAACATGGCTTCGCCTGGTCGAAAGACGATATGATCCGTATCAAAAACATGACGCATTTTTTCAAGATTTCTCTCGCCAACATCCATATAGTTATTTCCGTGATAGGTAACTAATAATGGTTTTAGCCCCAGTTCTTTTATTACATAATGAGTTTGATAATAGCTATCTTTTCCTCCTCCCACTGGAATAATGCAATCATAATTACCGAGATTTTTGCCCCTGTATTGCTCTACGATTTTTTCTAGCATTTCCCTTCTTTCTTTCCAATCAATAATGTTAGTTTGGGCATATACCCTGCATCCCGAACATACTCCGTTTTCATCGAACGCCAAAGGCACCGCCGAAGACGACGGGTATACGCACTTTGTACAATATGTTATTTTTGGCGGTTTATCCATAATGTTTTAATTGATTTTTATAATAGGCCTGATATTAATTCCCGCGTTTTTTAAAACTTTCTTGGCTTCAATGACGCTATTTTCAGTAAAATTAAATATATTACCTGCAGACACCGCGCTCGCTCCTCCTTCTTTGATTCCATCAATAAAATGCGAAAAGGAACCTACTCCGCCACAGGCAATAACCGGTATTGATACCGCGTCAACCACCATGTTAATCAATGGTATATCATATCCCTGTGCAGTTCCATCTCTATCTATTGAATTCAAGAAAATCTCGCCGGCGCCCCTTTTTTCCACTTCTTTGGCCCATAACACAGGGTTAAACCCAGTGGGTTTCTTACCGTGCCCCACATAAACTTCGTATTCTTTTTTAGAATTAATTTTTACATCAATTCCAACAACTATGCATTGTCTGCCAAAAACTTTTGCGGCTTCGTTAATAAAATCTGGATTTTCAAATGCTAAAGTATTGATAACAACCTTATCTGCTCCCCTTTTTAATCTTTCTTTTATATCTTCAATTGTTTTTATATTACCTCCAAATGTAAGTGGAATAAAACAAGTTTTTGAAACTCTTTCAATAATATCATAAATATTATTTATGCTTTTTATCTTTTTATCGTCGCGTCGAAGGTCATAATGATCATCATTACTAATATCAATATAAATTAATTCGTCTGCAGACCAGGAATTAATTCTTTCAACTTGAGCAATTGGATCTCCCAATAATTGATGGTAAGAAAAATTTTCACTCCTTACCAAGTGTCCATTTTTTAAAAATAAACAAGGAATTAGTCTTTTTTTAAGCATAAGAATGAATTTCTGCAAATTTCCGTAATATTTCTAATCCTTCTGTTTGACTTTTTTCCGGATGGAATTGCACTGCAAATATATTCTCTTTTTGTAATACGGCAGCAAATTTGACGCCGTAATCACACCAGCCAACCACTAAGTTTTTATCTTTAACGTCCGGATAATAACTATGAACAAAATAAAATGTTTGCTCTCTATTGCCTCCAATTAAAATAGGCGAAGCGAGATTACACACAACTTCGTTCCAACCAACATGAGGAACTAATAACTTTTCACTTTCTGAGTTAAATCTTATAACTTCTGCGTCAATCCAAGCCAACCCTTCAAACTCTCCTTCCTCATAACTTTTTTTGCATATAAGTTGCATGCCCAAACAAATCCCTAAAAAAGGTTTTTTATTTACTATTACCTCTTTATGTAAAACTTCTATCAAACCTAATTTTTTTAAATTTTCCATTCCATAGCCGAACGCTCCAACTCCGGGCAGAATTATCTTATCTGCTTTTTCAATTTTTGAAATATTATTGGTTATTTCTGATTCTGTTCCTAAAAAATCCAAAGCATTCTTTACAGAAGTTAAGTTTCCCAAACCATAATCTATGATTGCAATCATTGTAAAAAATAATTAAGCAAAAATCTATTAAAAGTAATGCCACTGCAACGGCTTATCTTCTTTAATACTTTTTTTTAGTTCCTTTCCTATGACTTTATCAATGAATTTAGGACTAATTCCTGTGCCAGGTCTTTTTATTGAAATATTATTAAGAGTTATTTTCTCGCCCTTTTTTAAGTCACAAGATGCCACAATGCTTCTCCTTGCATTTCTTATTGCCATTGCTTCATTTTTAAGATATTTTTTTTCGGTTATATATGGATCACCAAAAATAGTATTAAAAAAATGGATATTGTCTACAAATTTTTTAAGATCAACTTGATCCATGGAATGAAAATGGTCGTTCCCTGAAATTTTTTTATCCAATGTAAAATGCTTCTCTATAACACGAGCTCCCATAAGATATGCCGCTGTTAAAACCAGCATCTTGTCGTCGGGGAATGTATGATCCGAATAGCCAATTGAATAGTTAGGAAATGATACTTGCATCTCTTTTATTTTAAAAAGATTAGCTTTTTCGTATTTGGTAGGATAATTTAATACGCAATGTAAAAGTATAATTTTTTTATTACCTTCCTTCTCAATGACGTGTATTGCTTCCATAATTTCTTTTTTAGTGGAAGCACCCGTGGAAAGAATAATGGGTTTCCCTTTCTTTGCGATAAGTTTTAACATTGGGAAATTTGTAATATCGGCAGAAGCCACTTTAAATATTAAAGACAACTTATCTACCAATATTACTGCTTCTTGGTCAAAGGGAGTTGCCATAAAAATGATATTATTTTCTTTTGCATATCTTGCAATATCCTCCCAATTTTCATTGGTTAATGTATCAAACTTTTTAAAAAGTTCATATTGCGATGTTATTTTTTCTTTGGTGGTATCCCAATACGATGGCGAATATTTAGAAGCTAATTTTTCTGCTTTATATATCTGAAACTTAATCGCATCTGCTCCAGCTAAGGCTGCTTCTTTCACCATTAATTTTGCGGCGGCCACATTGGAAATATGCTCCTTTTTGGCAATGTCATAAAAATTGACGCCGGCCTCTGCAATAAAAAATAACCTATCTTCTTTGATGATATTATTGTTTATTTTCATATTTTTTTATGTTATGTTTTTCTTCTAACATTTTTTTAAAAAAATCCATTCTTTCTTTATCTAGCGTCATATTTTCAGAATGTTTCATATAGCGGTACAGGGGTAATTCTATTCTTTTAATTTTGTATTTTTTAGTAAAACGCTTCCGTAAATCTTCTTCCTCTCTAGATAAAAAACTTTCATCGTAAAGGCCGATATCAATTAATTGATCCTTCCTAAACATTATACCGCAAGCAATAGGATCTTTTTCTGCATTTTTCCTTTCAATTATCTGCTCTTTTTCATTGATCACCAAATAGTCACAACAAACTGCATCAAAGTCTTTGTTCATGTCAAGAAAATTGCAAAGGGTTTTTAGGAAATCTTCGTGCAAATAGTCATCATCATCAACTCTAATTACAAATTCACCTCGCGCTTGTTTAATACCGACATTCACAGCGGATGGCAAACCCATATTCTGGGGTAAATTTATTATTTTTATTGAATCACTAAAAACATCTAAAATTGCCGATGTTTGATCTTTACTGCCGTCATTAATTACAACAATTTCGTAATTATCTTTTACCCAAGCCTGATCTAATAGGCTTCGTATGGTTCTGCCAATATACTTTGCCCTGTTATAGGTTGGGACGATTACACTAACTCTCATGGTTTAATGGTTTCTGCTTAATATTATTGTTCAACTTTTTTAGCTCCGGATGTTTGTCTAATAAATTAATAATTGCTTTTGTACTAAATACATTTTGCGATACGTTAAGATGCTTATAGATCTGACTTATTAATGCAAAATCTTCTTTTGTATCCACCGTTAATCTTATTTCAGGCCTACGCAATAACCCTTCTGCCTGGATATTTTGAAGTTTAAAAAGTTCGGGGTGCAAGTATATATAAGGAGTAACATGTTCTCTTTGGTATGGTTCTGTTCCTTCACGGTGAGCTCTTTGCAAAACATTCATATTGAAAACCTCTATTTCCAAACCAAGGGGAAATGTCTGCTGTAAATTATTTGATGTATAGTCAACATTGCCAGAAAGATGTTTTTTAATTACCAGGTCCGCAACTTTAGGATCAACTACAGGCCTATCTGCGCATATTCTTACTATTATTTCACATGAAAATTTTTTAGCAGCTTGATAGTACCGTAATAGTATATCTTCCTCGCTCCCTCTAAAATACTTTACCTTGTATTGTTTTGCAAACTGTTCCAATACATCGTTATTTGGTGTATCGGGAATTGCCAAAATAATCTCGTCAATCTCTCTTGAAAACCCCAACCTATGTATGATATGCCATAGCAAGGGCATACGCTCTATATCCATTAACACCTTGTTTGGCAACCGAGTAGAACCCATTCTTGCCTGAATAATAGCACTGACTTTTTTACGAGTTAGCATGTAGATTGAAGGGGGAAATTGTTACCATTTATTAATAGTATCTTTAATTTTTTCCTTTATATTCAAATAAGCCCTATCTCCTTTGATAACGCTTTCTGGAGAAACAAGTTTTAAAATTTCTCTTCCCCAAATCCGATACTGACCGCTTACCTTGTGCGCCTGAATGATGCCATTTTTAAGCATCCTTTTCATTGTGCTCTCGCTGATTTTCAGAAAATCGCGGGCTTCCTTGGGCGTATATATTTTTTCTGGCTTAATCTCTTCTACCATAATATAATACTAATCCTCATTTAAAACAGTGTCAATGGGGGTCAAATGGGGTCAATAAATGTTGCATACCAATCAATGGTCAATTTAAAACTATCTTTCAAATTATATTTTGGCTCATACCCCAACATTTTCTTTGCTTTAGAAATATCAGCAATAAATTTTACTACTTCTCCTTGCCGGTTTTTTCCTATTACAATTTGGCTTTTGCTTTGTAAATTTTCTTTAATAATTTTGGCAGCATCAATGAGTTTATCTCCTTTACCAGAAGCAATATTAAACGTATTATTTTTTACCTTATCAAATTTCTCTATACACAAAATAACTCCTTGGATACAATCATCGATATAGGTAAAATCTAGTATCTTATCTTTTCCAAAAATTTCTATCTTTTCATTTTTCTTCATTTTTCTTAGCATAAGTGGAATAAATCGCTCACTTTGATCGTACATGCCATACACATTGGAAAATCTACAGACAACATAATCTATGCCGTAGCATTTTAAAAAAGAGTAGATTAAAACTTCATCTGAAATTTTGCTTGCCGCATAAGGGCTTTCGCACAATTGAATGTTAACATCTGTTTCTTTTGATACAATTTCTTTTTTGTTTCCATACGCCTCCCTGCTGGAAGAAAAAATAACTCTTTTTATGTTATTATTTCTCGCAAACTCTAACACATTATATGTGGTAGTGATGTTTTCCAATGCCAAGCCCGGATTTACCACTAAATCATATACTCTTGGATTTGCTGCCAAATGCACCACAAGATCAATATTGGTGGGGATTTTTTCTACGTCTTCTTTTTTTAATAAGTCCCCAATGATAGTCAATTTATTTAAATTCTCGCTCCACTTGTTATGATTCCTGTCAAAACCAATAACATCGTAACTTTTTTCCAAAAGGTTTTCAAAAAGCCTAGTGCCAATGGTGCCACTGGATCCGGTAATTAAAATCTTTTTAATTTTCATTTTTATCTTCAGTATGTCTTAAATATTTATATGGCGGATTACCAAAAAATAATTTTCTTATTTGAAAAATTATGGGTCCTAATTTCTTTCTAAAAGGTATAAATGAATAAAAATAACTCGCCCAACAAAATAAAATAGCTTTTTTATAATGAGGGTAGTTATTCATATATTTTTTTCTCAATTTTATATTAATCTTAACATTCCTTCTTATTTTGTAATTTCTATAGTGATAAGGGTCGTTGTGTTCTTGGTCTAAATAAAATACAAAGAATCCTTGAAAGTTATAAAATTTGCTTACCTTTCCCATTTTTAACCACAAATCCCAATCTTCTATAAAAGCAAATTGCTCATCATACCCCCCAACTTTTTGAAAAGTATCTTTTCTAAAAAGAACTGTAGTATGGGCAAATGCATTATTGATTAAAATCGTTTTTCTAATATCTTCATCTTCTTTTGGCAACAGGTACCGCACAATTTCTTTGTCATTTTTATCTATTTTTATCACACCTCCTCCCACTAAGCAATACTCCGAATTTTTCTCTAAAAAGTCTACCTGTTTTTCAAGTTTTTTTTCATCGCACCAGATATCGTCATCATCTAATCGGGCAATATATTTTCCACGAGATACAGCAATGCCCTTATTTAAAGAGGCGACTAAGCCCAAGTTAGTTTCATTGTGTAAAATAATTATTTTTGGATTATATTTAGCAAGATTATCAATCAACTCATTTGTAGCGTCTGTCGAAGCATCATTGATAATAATCAATTCCAAATTCTTGTAACTTTGCCTCCAAACGCTTTCTATAGCCTTGGAAATGTATTTGCTCCTATTGTAGGTGGGTAAAATTACTGAAACTAATGGCATCATACTTTTATCATTAATTCTTGAAAAACTTTTTCGTATCCTCTAATATTTTTTTCTGCAGAAAAATATTTCACCCTCTCCAATCCTTCTGTAGAAAATTTCTGGCGCAAAGAATTATCTGAAAGTACTTTGATGATTACTTCTGATAACGATTGATAATCTCCTACGGGAACTAAAATTCCACTTTTTCCATTTTCAATTATTTCTCGGGGACCCGATTTGCAATCGGTTGAAATAACAGAAGTTCCGCAAGCCATGGCTTCGACTAACACGTTTCCAAACCCTTCATGCAATGAAGAAAGAACAAACACCGAAGCCCGTTTCATGTACTTAAAAGGATTTATTTGGAATCCTAAAAACATAACCTTTTCTGCAATTCCAAGTTCTTTGGTAAGATTTTCTAGCTTTTGCTTATCTACTCCATCCCCTAAAATAACAAGACGAGCGGGCATGGCTTTTGTGACTAATTGGAATGCTTTAAGTAACGTAGGGAAATCTTTTTGATTCAACAACCTGCCTGCCCCCAACACCACAGGGATTTTTTGATCTGAAAACCAGGGATAGTCTACAGATTCTTTCGCCCATTCGCGGATTTTATCGTAGGCGACAGGATAGTATATTACCCGAAGCTTATCTTTAAGGTTAACAATTTCAGAGATACTTTCTGCCACGCCCTGTGAGCAACAAATAATCGCATCAGATAAGGGATAAAGAATTTTTATAAAATATGGCAAGATAAATATCCCGAAAATTCTGCGATACAAACTCCTGGCGTTGTAGACTAGCCCAATAAAATGGTTATGATCAGTCAGTATAACCTTTGTTTTAACTCCTGATAGAATTTTTGCCATCACGGCAAGAACGTTGATATGAGGGAAGGCGGAAACAAAAATATCCGGACGTTCTTTTCTAAAATATAAAATCAATTTGAAAAGCGCGGTCGGAATATAAGGATTGCTTAAATCTACCACACAAACATCGCTTGGAATTTCACTTTTAAAACTTTCTTCTATTTTTAATCCAACAAACGATACTGCGTATTTACTTTGATCGATGTTGTCGGTAATATTTTGGACCCATCTTGCCATTGCGGCGTTTCTAAAAATAGTGTAAAAATAAGCAACTTTAATTTTTTTATATTCTTTTTTCATTAAAAAATGATAAAATTTTTGTAAATCTTGTAAGACAAAAAAATATGATGAAATAAGTTAATGCCCCAAAGGCTACTGAATAAAAAATATTAAGATTATATACTGCAGGTAATCGGACCATAAAAAACATTAAAAGACTAGAAAAACCAGATGCAATTATTGTTTTTACAAACTTTGTTTTAAAAATAGAAATGGGGGTAAAATACTTTGAAGCAATAATAGTTAAAAATAAGATAACTGCAGAAGAAATTATTGTAGAAACCACCATACCATAAAAACCATAAATTGGTATGATAATAACACCTAAAATACAGCTCATTGTAGCACCTGCAAGTATTAATAAAAAATTCTTCTTTTGCTGGTCGCAAACAACCAAGATAAGGCTAAAAGGATAACTAATAAGGCTAATACCAATGAGATACATTAAAAGCTGGAACGCTAAAATAGAAGGATTAAAATTTGAACCATAAAAAAAGTCTATGATCTTGGGTGCTAAAACAACACCTCCCGTTACCGTAGGAATGGCTAAAAAAATCATTAATTCCATTAAATGATCCCAACTTTTCTGAAGTTTTTCTTTAGAATGAAGAAAAAAACCACTCAAGGCTGGATAAAAACTCCTAATAATCAAATCTGCTGGAACAACGGTGGCTAATGCGATTTTAGAAGCTGCGCTATACCAACCATTCTCTGCAATCAAACCGAAATATCCCAGTAAAATAGATGACACAGAGATGTAAATCCAACTCGTTGTAAAGCCAAAACTTAACGGCCAAGATGTTTTTAAGATACTAAAAATATTCTTATTCCAGTTTAATTTTAATGGAGTAAAATAAAAATGAAAAAATAGCAAAAGAAGGGGCAGAGCAATTAAATTGGAAAGCAAATAACCATAACTTAAATTAGTAGCTGAAGGAAAATAAAAAATGACGAAAAATAATGCTCCAGCCATGATAATGTTTTGAGTAATTTTAATACTTGCCTCATATTCCATTTTTTGCCTGCTTCTCAAGAAAGCATAAAAAATACCAAAAAAATTAGTCATTAAAATAAAAAAAGATAAAATCCAAATTATTCTTCTGATTACTAGATCTGTAGTTATAAAAAAAGAACCCAATAACATTAATAATAGAGTTGCGACACTTAAAACAATGTTCAATGTAAGAATACTTGAAAATTCTTTTTCTTTCTCTTTATTACGAGAAAGATCCCTAGTAACTATATCGATTACCCCCAAATCAGAAAAAAGAACTACAACCGATACAAAAGAAAATGCAAACATGAATTTACCATATTCTATTGCTCCTAAAATCCTGGCCACATAGATAATCAGCGCCAAACCTAAAATCCTAGAAGTTATTTCGGCAAAAACTAACCAAAAAGTGTTTTTAAAAATGGTTTGCCTTATGCTAACATTTTCTAAAAAAAATTTTCTGATGTTTATATTCATTGGTTTTTAGCAAAAACTATCATTGGTTTTTTTAGCAAAAACTATCATTTCAAAATTTTTCTTAAAAAAGGGTTTAAATAAAAAACTAAAGGCATAAATAATAGTGTACACTGAAAAAACCAACATTGTATAAATCAGCATTTTCACAGATTTTTTACTTTTGTATTTTTTAAATAATCCCGTTCCTCCAAGTTCGTGTCTTAAGGAAACATTATTATACTTTATTTCTAAAATTTCGAAATTCAATTTATGCATGCATTTTTTCAAGTTGGCTTCAGAAAAAAGATATAAATGATAATATGGCAATAATACGGACCAAGGTAATTTAAACCAATAGCAAACAAATTGAGTGGCTTTAACCCAAAAACAATCTATATTTGGAGTTGAAATAATAATTATCCCTTCTTTTTTCAATATCCTTTTGCATTCCCTGAGCAAAGAAACCGGATCTACAACATGCTCAATAATATCGCCCAAATATATCACCGAAAAATAATTATCTTTGAATTTTGCCTCCTCTAAAGTACCGTTAAAAACATTCAAACCATTGCTCGTTGCAATATTTGCTGTATATGTATTTGCCTCAACGCCATATGCATTAAACCCATATTTTTTCGCTAAAAATAAGAATTCACCATTAGCACAGCCCACATCAAGCAAATTACCCGTTGCTTTAAAATTATTTAATGTATCTATGATTTTTATGAATTTTTTGTCGTATCTTTTTATTTTTTCTAAATTTTTAACCAATTTGCAGTGATATCCGGATTCTTTAGAGTAGAAGTTATCAATAAGTTCTTGGGCGTCCGGCAACGGATTCATAAACACCAAATTACAATTATCGCATTGTAAAAAAATACAGTTGTCCCTTTCGGAAAAAAATGATATATATTTTAAATCACATATTGGACATTCTTTGATTTCCACAATTAGGATAACTACTTAACCTTAATTTTATCTAATAATCCGGATGAACTTTGAATTTTGCTTCCGCCAACGCCGTTGACTATTTTAATATTAAAATTTTGGCAAACTAATTTCTCTTCTTCTGGTATATTTTTTGAATTTCTATCGCCTCCTTTGGCAAAATACAACTCTCCTTTATGCTTTTTAGCGATAAATTCTAAGCTCTTAGCAATGCTTTTGTCGCTGTCTATGGACAAAAAAACATCATCTACATGCTTGATGTTTTTTACAATTGCTAATCTTTCTTGCTGGGCCATAAAAGGCATGCTCCCTTTTACTTTTACCTGCATATCGTTATTGACAATAACCACCAAAAAATCGCCAAGCGCTTTAGCTTCTTTGAATAAATTCATGTGCCCAATGTGAATTGGGTTAAAGTAACCCGAGGTTATGATTATTTTCTTCATTTTAGCAATTTAATTTGCCTTTCTAATGGTTTACTTATATCATTAATTAATATGAAAATCAATGAGAATTATTTTGCATATATTCCCAAAACTGGTGAATTTTTAAGATTTAGGTTTATTGAATTTAAGAAATTGGCGGAAGCAATTAAGCGCTTTGGATTTTCCCCTCCTTTCATTAAATTTTGGATTACCAACTTATTTGTTTATAGCTTTGTTTGGCCATTTGCAAGAGTTGCTCTAGGCAAAGAAAAAGGTTATAAAGTGTTAGACTATTTGGTAAGAACGCCGGCGCCTCCGGGAGTATTTTCTTTCCCCACCCTAATGAAAAATAAAGTAGCGCTAAGGAATGCCGCAGATTGGGGGATTTTCATTGAAATATATATCAGCGACGCCTATCATAAAGATACCCTAAAACATGGGCTGACCGTGGTGGATATCGGAGCACATGTGGGGCTTTACACGGCTCTGGCGGCAGAAAAAACTGGCCATGCGGGAAAAGTTATCGCCATAGAGCCAGAACCAAAAAATTACGAGCGAATTTTGGAAAACATTAAGATAAACGGTTTTGGCAATGTGATTGTTAAAAAAATAGCATTGTCGGACCATACAGGTTCAGAAAAACTTTACATATCTCCGTCATCGGCTCGGCATTCTTTACTTCCACCAGAAAATAGTAGCAATTTTGCGCAAATAACCGTAAAAACATTAGATACATTGCTTGAAGAATTAAATTTAAAAACAGTAGATATCATAAAAATTGACGCCGAGGGAGCTGAAGTGGGAATATTAAAAGGAATGGTAAAAACATTAAAAAATAATCCTGAAGTAAAAATAATCGTGGCAAGTTATCATTACTCTTCTGAAATAGAAGAGGTGCAAGAGTTTTTGCATAAAATGGGTTTTAAAACTAAAATTTCTTTTTCTAATATAATCATAACTACATGAAAAAAAATAATATATTTCTTGAAGAAAAAATGTCAAATTTAGTATTTTGGGTAATTTGCTGTATTTTATTTTTACCTATTATAATTCTTCCTCCAAACTTCCAGCCCTCTGAATGGTCAAGGTCAATTTTGTTTAGAATCGCTTTAACTGCCTTAGTTTCTTTTCTTCTTTACAGATTTTTTTACAAAAAAGATATTTCCATAGAATTACCAAAATGGAACATATTCTCTTACTTGCCATTTTTAGTGCTTGTGGTATTTTTTATCAACTTGATTTTAGCAACAATATTTTCAGAAGATATTGCATTTAGTATTTTTGGCTCGCCCAGCAGAGCAGGAGGTGTATTAAATTTACTATTCTTCTTTATTTTTTCTATCATTTTAGCCATCTTTATTAATAAAAATCAGTGGGGGAAATTATTTAATGTGCTATTTATTACCGGCTTTTTGGCATCTTTACTTGCCATCGTCCAATACTTTAATATTTTAAAAAACATTTTCATTGCTTTTGAGGGAGGCTCCACACCATCTTTTCTGGGGAACTCTACCATCTTGGCAATATATATGCTTTTTTTGTCTTTTTTGTCTTTTGTCTTCTTCGTTCAAAAACAAAACAAAAAAGAAAAGGCATTATATGGAATATTATTCCTTTTGTTTATTTTTACTATCTTTATCAGCGGTTCAAGAGCGGCATATCTTGGCCTATTGATTGGATTTATCTATTTCTTTTTATTCTATCCATATCCAAAAAAGTATAAAACGCTTAAAATAGCTGCTGCCGTCATTTTACTATTTTCAATAATTGTTGTTATTATTTTTAATTTTTTCCCGCAATTAGGAGAAAAAAATAATGTCTTAAAAATAATAACAAACCGTGTATCCATAGAAAGAATTGTGAAAGATATTTTTGGAGTAAGACTTTCGGTTTGGAAAATGACATTGGAGGCAATAAAAGACAAGCCCTTTTTGGGATTTGGCCCTGAAAACTTTTATATTGGCTTTGAAAAATATTACGACCCAACCCCATTTACCACTTCTGTATTATTGTGGGATAGGCCTCACAACATATTACTGGATATTGCCGCAAATTCCGGCTTATTTTCTTTGTTGATTTATGTATCTTTTTGGATTATTTTATTTTGGCAATTACATAAAGTAAAGAAATCTGACTATTACACAGAAAATACGCTCAAAACCCATGGAGTTCAAGCTATGTTTATTGGTTACCTAATAGTGCTTTTTTTCAATTTTGACAGCTTTGCATCGTATTTAATTTCTTTTTTATTTATTGGATATTCTTTCTATTTAATTTGGCTACAAGAAGAAAAAATAACCGTATTTCCTCCTCAAAACATTTTTTTAAATAAAAAATCGCTGATTTTTATTTACTTTACAATAGTGGTTATGTTTCTGTGGTTTTGGAATATAAAACCCTTGTACCTTAACGATAAAATAACCCGTGCTAAGGACTTATCAAAAGAAGGGCGCTGCAAAGAAGCATTTAGTTTGTCTAATAACGAAAACTGGGGAAAATCCGGCATTATAAAACCATATGCAACTTTACTGTATTCTGATATTGTAAAAACTTGCGCTTTTATAGAACCAGAAAAAGAAGTGGAGTATTCTAAAAAAATGGCTTCTTTGTTGAAAATAGCCACTGATACACAGCCGAAATTCTCAAGGATATGGCTTTTTCAGGGCAGTTTTACTAATGTGCTGGCCGCAAGAGAAGAAAACCCAGATAAAAAGAGTGCTTTACTCAAAGAAGCAAGAGATTACTTGAAAAAAGCTTTTGAATTAAGCCCCAAAAGGCAGGAAATATTTTCAGAATTGGAAAAAAACCATTTAATAGCCCAAGACTATAAGGCAATGGAAAAAACAGGCCAAGATTGCGTTGTAATAGACCCGCGCTTTGGCGAGTGCTATTGGTACACAGGACTTGCGCAAATATTTTTAGGTCAGCAGGAAGAAGGCAAAAAAAATATAGATTTAGCAATCGCCAATAGCTATAATTCTAATCCCGGCTACAAGCAATTAGCCATTGCCTATATGAGCCAAAAAAATTGGAGGAATGCGGTTATTGCCTATGAAAAACTTCGTGTACCAAATGAAAAATCTGCCGCCGCTAGTTATTATGCTACAATAGCTTTTTTATATGAAAAGGTTGGCGACTACCAAAAAGCTGGCGAGTCGGCGCTAGAAGTTTTTAAGTTACAACCAGAAAATCCGGAAACCGTGCCATTTATTAAATTATTACTCGGAAAAAAACCGAACGATGCCATTCTACATTCGTCTTTGGCGTTCATTTATGAGCAGCCAGGCCTCGAGCAGAAAGTTTCAGAAGCTAAAGCTATTTATCTTATGTTAATAAAAAATCACCCTGAAGACTTCCAATATCGCTGGAAGCTTGCTGAAATTTACTATGGACAAAAAGAATATGACCTTGCTTATGATCAGGCCATAGCGATTATGGAAACAGACTCACACCAAAAAGATAATGTGGAATACTTTTTTACAAAAATGCCAAAAAGTTATTATGACCAATGGAAAGCGTGGTTTAAAACAAAGTACTCCTCCTAAAGTTTCTTGCCAGGCGTGCTATTTAGTGGATTTGTAATTTCTATAAACTAAGCCAGAAATATTTTTAATCACTCCTTTCAGGGGCTCTATATTTTTTCCCTTAGTCATAACGCACAAAAAATAGGGAGATTTTTCAGTGTATACAATACCGCAATCGTGCAATTCCACATGGCCAATTCCGCCATTAGCTGGTTGTATATGTTCGCCGAACTTATGGGCAACTACGGTCCTTTCCGGTAACCCGGCCACAATGCCTTCGCGAAACGTAGTTTTGGAAAGCAATGATAGAGCTTGCTCTGACATGCTTTTGCTCAAATAGGTTGCGCTATAGAGAATCCTAAAAAACAATGAGTACGCTCTTGGAGAGATCATGGTTTCTTCAGCATTCTCAATCCCTAAAACAGCATATAATTCGTTAAGAGTGCGTTGGTTAATGTTAGCTAATAAAAGAATTGTCGCCCCATTATCAGAGTCAATAATCATGGCATTAATCAAATCTTCAATGGCATAGAGTTTTCCGGCTTCCAGCTTGGATTTTTCCCCATAGGCTTCTTGCCGTATTAGTCGGTCAATATCATCGATATATTGCAACTTACTTCTCAAAATGTCGGGATTAGCTTCCCGTTCCTTAAAATAGATGGTCATTATAACCACCTTGAGTATGCTAGCTGGGTTATAGTTATTATTCTCACCAATGCCGATCCACCGTCCGTGGTTTAAATCAGAAAAAAAAACCGATGCATCCTGGATACTTCCTCTCTTTTTTTCAGAATCAATTAAGTAGACAACCTGATTTTTTAACACTCTAAAATCATCTTGCTGGTCAGCTGATGGAATGATATAGGCAAGTAGCGGGTTAATGAAAGCGTACGAAGCATTATTTTCACGCAGTGGATGTATAATATCCAACGCGCCAGCCAATACTTTTTGTTGCTGCTCCCAGCCGACACCATAACCCAGGGCAGTCCCAATGAGTAAAAATATCAAAGAAGATACGACAACTTTTTTCATGGTCTGTATTGTTTTAGTCATCATACCATACAACCAAAAACCGCTCAATTGAGCGGTTTTTGGTTTTCCCTTTCAACTCATTTGCATCTAGGCTTTTAACCAGAAACTCCGACAAAAAAGCAATCTAGGAAACGAGCAAGGGGTTCATTTTGGAATTAGTCAACCCAAGCTTCAGCATCAACTGAATTGAACAAATAACTGTTAGACCAATCCTTGGTGCTGGCATCATCATCCGGTGAGTGGGCAACTGCCGACTCGTCAGACCAGATTAAGTTGTGGTCTGTAGCTGAAGCGCTAGCCGTAGATGAAGAGAATAATTTCTCAATTGCGGTCAATGTAGTGCCTTGGTTAATGAAGTTATAACCAGATGTCTGTGCGGCTGTATCGGGTACAAACTGTAGGGAAACGCTATCAGATGCGGCATAAGGTGCAGCGTCTATTACGTTAAACCCTTGAGGAGTACCTCTTATAACGTACGTGGTTGATGAGCCAGCTGAAGTTGTTGACTCTTCACTGTCGCCATCCCAAGTAACGATAATTTTGCTATTAAGTTCACTCACTCCACTAGTGCTTTCTACATCTGATGCGGTATCTTCGTCTACTATTGCTACAGTAGAAGTGATATCAACTCCATTTTCATAAAGCTTCAATGATTCTAACTCTAAGTTATCAGTGGAACCTTCTCCATCTGACCAGTTTACATTAATCTTAAACTGCTTCATATGAATAGGACCGTTTGAAGGAGCAGTAACAGTGAACTTGTACAAATCTGTAGGCTGTCCATTGATAAGAGCGCTGTTAGTCAAATTAACTGCGGCAAATGTAGGAACTGACTTATATACAAGTGTAGTATTTGCTGTGTTTGAAGCGGCGGTTGGCGGATCTACTATCGTTTCTGTTCCATTGGAATCAGCATACTTAATATAAGTTAAGATGGCTTTGGTATCAAGATTCCAAGATGCATTAGTAGCAGATGGATCAGCTATCAAGTTGTAATACAAGTCCACTCTCTTTGAAGTTGAGGCTGGAATAGCAACGCTTAATCCTGTGAAGTTAAAGTAGCTGTTGGTGTTGTTGTAAGGAACAGTAGCCAATGTAGCTCCTGTTGTAGCATCCTTTAACGTGGCAGAACTAATAACAATTGAATTGCTATTGGCGGTAAACCTCATCTCTTTAGCAGTATAGTCTCTATAAGAAGATGTCAATTTGAATCTTCCTGCTAATACTGATTGATTTCCAGAAACAACCTGGTTTTGAGGTGTTCCGTCAAATGTTGTTGCAAATGCTCCAGATGTGTAAGTTAAGGTTTGGGCCGTTGTCGTGCCAGAAGAATCAGCGGATACTGCGGAACTTGCAGTTGTTCCATCAACATCGGTCGTCATCTGACTTGTTCCAGAACTCATACCACTTGCTACATCTGCAAATATCATAAGGTCAATAGTTTGCCCAGCTGGCAAAGTATAGTTAATTGACCAGGAATTTGCATTGGTAACGGTCGGCTTGACTGATGTGGTTTGGGTTCCGTATTTTACATACAAATTTGTAATGTAGGTACTTACTGAACCAAGAGTCACATTGATAGCCGTCACATTAACAGCTTCTGAAGTAGCAGCGGTTAATGTGTAGTGTCCCAACTTGTAAGCGGTTAATGGGGCAACTACTGAATGGTTAGTATAAGCAGTATAGTTAGATAATGTTAAACCACCTTGTCTTACGGTCATAACATTAGCGGTAACATCAGCTGCTGGAGCATCAATGGTATTTGCTGATACCTGACCAGTAGCATTATTGCTACTTGAAGAACCAACAATGCTTGCCTGCAAAGTATCGGTAGCGTCTATATCATTGACAGTTCCTTTGTTATCGTAAACATCACCTTTAAATTCTAAAGTAACCGGGCTTCCTGGCACAACTATCAAAGAAGAACCAAGGCTAAACTGCGTGCCGGCGGCTCCGTTAATAGTGGAAGTGGTGCTTCCAATTTGGACTCCGTTAGCTAACAATGTGCCATTTCTAATAGTAATGTCTCCGGTTGCCGTAGTATCATTGTCTCCGGTAGTTACCGTGTTGCCAAAGATTACTCTGACATTTAGGGTTTCAATTTTCACATTTTCACCGGCTGCTTTTAATTCCCATTTTCCAAAAAGGGTGTTTGAAGCGGCGTCAACAATATCTCCCGATGGAGAGCTTGTCATTTTTGTGAAAGTAACCGTACCACCGTTGATGGTCTGCTCGCCAGATGCACGTTTTGAAAATGCGGCGTCTGAAACTAAATCAGATAACACATTTGCATAATATTGCGAATCAACAACGGTAACATCTGCAACACTCCACAAACTGGTGGTAAATGTTAAGCTTGAGCCACCTACAATATCAGCCAAAACTTTAACAACTCTTGTTCCGGCTTCCAACCTTTTTGGAGCTCCGGCTAAATCAAAAGTTGCATACCAATCTCCTTGGGCATTTTTGACTAATTGTACTGTTGAACCAACTTGCACTCCGTCAACATAAAGTTTGAAGTTTTGCAAGTCTGTGTCGGAAGTGCTTCCAGTTTTTCTTAAAGCAATTCTTGTTAAATCAACAGCCCTTGTGGTAACAACTACGCTGTTTTGGAAAACAGTGTAACCGTCTTGAGGGTCAATACTAGATGCAGCTGGGGTTGTTGTGGCATTCCACTCAACTCCTGCCAAAGTGCCTGAAGCTATAGTAAATAAGTTTCCTGAAACTGGATAAGTACCTTTTACCGAGCTGGCATTTGTTGTAACGTCAGACGATGAAACAACTTGGAAACCAACTGTTTCTGAACCCGTTCCGTCAACATTAGACAAAACTGAAATTGTCTTTGAACCATTGGCTGGAACTTTAAACAATCCTGAAGAACTGTTGAAGTTAACCATGGTAGTTGAAACTGCGGCCCCATCTGTCAATCTCTGTGCTCCATCAAATAAATAGGTATTTGTTAAAGAAGCATCAGCTGATACTCCTGTTCTCTTTAGCTTCAATCCCGTAACCATTACTTCAGCATTATCGCCATTGGTAAAGGTTAACTTTAACATTGGGTGTAGTGCTGATGCATCAACTACCGTTCCTGCAGCTGGATTATCAGAAGCTAACATTACTGAAAGCCCTGCGCCAGTTGGAACTGTTGGTGTTGTTGGTGTTGTTGGTGTTGTTCCACTTAACCATGTGTTTAATTTTGCTCTTGTTAAAGGACCAACCTGACCTGCAGGCGTCCATCCTTGCTGTGCTTGGTATGATTGAACAGCGACTAAGGTTTTTGGACCAAAGTACATTGATTCATTACCAGGCGAACCTGCTCCTGTTGTTGAAACCTGAGTAGAAGCCGAAGTGTTCAAAAGCGCTTGTAAGCACTTTACATCTGAACCTGTGGCTCCAACTTTCAAGTTTCTTGCAAATGTAATGCCAGCGCAAGCTACAGGACTGCCAGATGCTGGAACAGTTTGACCCTGTAATGCGGCCAATTGAGCCATCAAAGCATTAATCTGAGCTTGTAAGTCTGACAAAAGGTCAGCTGAAGCTATTCCAGGAGCAATCATTGCAACCATCGTCAAAGCGACTGTGGCTGTTATAATTGTTTTTCTTATATTCATTTTTGTATATTTTTTGTAATTAATTTTATGTTTTTTTTCTCGCCGGTCGACCGTTAAAATTCGCGATTTTACGTATTAATCACGAATAACGACTCATCAATTATTTATTTATCGTCAATATTTCTTCTAAGGCATCAAAATATTTGCTATCTGCGTACAAATCCTTTACTGTTTGCATTATTTTTTGCTGGTCTTCTGTTAAAGTTGTTTTTTCTAAATCATCAATCTCTCGCTGAACCAAAGAGGCTAATGCATTATTTAAATCTTTTGATTCTTGGGTAGCCTCTAAATCTACTCCTAATGTTTGTAATTCTTTTTTATTATCTTCTATTTTTTTGACCTGAAGGGCGATTTCTTTTATTGATTGTGAATCTTTCTGACCTATCCCATCAATCAAGTTTCTTGTTGCCGATGAAATGCTGGCTTGAAACTCCCTGATACCGGGCGCAATGTTTTGTATTTTTTTATCTTTTACAGCCTGTGTTAAGTCGTTCAATCTTTTATTAGCTGTTCTAAAATTATCTTGTAATTGATTTTTTTGTGGCACAAAAGCTGTTTGTGATTGTTCTGTAAGTTTTTTCACCGAAAATAACATATCACCAGGTACTGTATACTGAGCAAAACCAAACATTCCAGCCATTACAAATAAGAAGGCTGCAAAAGCATAGGCTAATTTTCTTTGGTAAATCAACGCTGGTAAAAGACCCAAAACCTTCAGCCAATCTCTTTCTTGAACCACTTTTACTGTATTTCTATTATCAGCACCTAAAATCTGGTTCTTAACCAAAATCACCCATTCTTTTCTGGGTTTTATTTGCTGGAGTTCCTTTAATTTGTTAATTAGTTGTTTCTCCTGCATTGTATTATTATGACGCAAAAACTGTCTTTTTGTTACACTTATCATTTTGTTTATGCGGAAATAAGCGTATTTTTTCAATTCGGGCTGGCCGTGGGTTTGGCGGACGTTGAAAAAATACCCTTATTTCAGCATTTACATGATAATCGTATTTTACGACTCTATTACTTTTTTTGCTTCCATTTCCTTTTTTAAGGCTTTTAGCCCCCTATGAAGCATAACCCTTATTGTCCCTTCTGGCTTACCCATAACTCCAGCTATTTCAGGAATCTTCATATCGTCTATATAATGGCAAATGATTATATCTTGATAATTTTGCTTTAAATTTTGGATAGCCAGTTTAACCTCTTGGAACTCCGAGCTCAGTATAGCCATTTCTTCTAATCCTGCGCCAGGATCAACTATTTGAGGTGTAATTTCAGCTGAAATAACCTTCATTTTAGCTTTTTCCCTATAATGGTCAATTACTGTATTTCTGGCAATTTGGTACAAAAAAGCGCTTGGGTTAATAATTCCTTCCCCTGTTGCTTGGCTCTGGAAAGCCTCCCAGCCCTTCAAAAACACCTTTGAAGTAATATCCTCGGCTATTTCCTGTGAACTTACTTTAAAGTAAACAAACCTATATATTTTATCAATATATTGGTCGTAAATCTG
>CAYHHX010000004.1:0-25317 GCA_964356545.1 uncultured Candidatus Saccharibacteria bacterium
GCACGAGGTGTAAGAGTAAAAATTGGTATTGTGATATCTACGGGAGGAATTACAGGGGGAATTACAGGGGGAATTGTAGGAACACCAGCAAGTGTTAGCACGCTAAAATGAGCCATGGTAAGATTACCCATCTTATCTCTGACTTCTATATCCATATAATAGGTTGTACTAGGTTGTAAACCTGTAAAACTAAGGGTATGACTCTTTTTTAAGGTAGAGCTGGACACTGTTTTGTTTGGAGCATTATTCACTGTGCCGTATTTAGCTATAACTGTTGTGTTCTCATTTGTAGAAAGAGTTACTTTGGCTCCGGTGCTACTTACATTAAGCACCTTAGGGGCTACAGTTATAATAGGAGCTGTTGTATCGGAAGGAGGTGGTGTTGTATCAGTAGGAGGTTTCGTGCCATCAGTAGGAGGTTTTGTACCATCAGTAGGAGGTAGCAGTTCTACCTGAAAAGTTTCTAAAAGCTTAGTAGAGCCGTCTAGTACAACTTCCAAAGCTATTTTATGATGTCGCGGTGTCTTGAAGACGCTATAATCAACCGTGACGGGTTGAGGATCGCCAGTACCGGAACTCAAAAGAGTTACGGTCTCTCCTGCTATATGTTGCCATTTCCACTGAAACTCACTTGAGTAATTTGTAACTTGACCCCGATATGTCACTGATTCTTTATTTACTTGCAGGCCTTTGGCCAAAGGGTCTTTATCTAGATAATTAGTTGAGATCTGAACCATAACAGGGTTAAGTAACTCTGTCCGAAAACGTTTTGAAAACTTAGTAGTACCATCTATAACTAATAAAATTACGTCATGATATCGCGGTGCTTTTAATCGGTTATAATCAATCGTGATAGATTGAGGATCACCAGTACCAGAACTTAAAGTAGTTGGTTCGGCCTGCCCCACCTTATATTGCCATTGCCACTGCGACGCACTTGAAAGATTTGTAACTTGAGCCGAATATGTTACCGATTCGCTGTTCACCTGCAGGCCTTCGATTGAAGGATCCCTATCTTGAGCACTGGTTAAGATTTTGATAACAGGCTCAATAGCTGCTGGAGACATTAGGGCTCGTTTAATATAATCTAAATCTAATACTGGAGAAATGAATTGAATTCCTAAATATAAAACAAACAAGACTGCTAAAGGAATACTCGTAAATTTAATTATTTTGTTGAAATCAATCATAATTTTATTTTAATTATTATTTTTTAATTTTATTAAATTTTAAAGTCATTGATAAATGACCAATTTAAAAAACCATTATTGCATTATACAGTTTTTTATAAAAAAACAACACAACTCTAAACTGTGGATAACTCGAGTAAGCAAAGCGAACGAAGATCCCGAACATTAGGAGGGATGTTCAATTATATTTTTTAATTATAATCCCAAAAATGTCTTTATGACACTTACTGATACTGCCGAAACTTTGCCGTCTTGGTCAATATAGTTCAATCCCAATAACTCACCTGCAATATTAAATAAAGGGCTTCCTGAAACAATTGATTTTTCAGAAATATTTGTTTTTATAGTATTATTATTAAAACTTTTCACTATTCCCTCGTTAACAAACCAATCGCTATTTTTTATTGAATAAAATGCCGTTAAAAATACTCTTTGGCCTAATTTTATTTTATCAAAATCCGCAAAACCAACTGTCGGTAAATTAATTTCTGCAACCTTAATTAGAATTAAATTTTTCTCGTAATCTGCCTTTTCAATTTTAAAATCTACTTTTTCGCCGTTTATAAAAATATTGAATTTACTGCCCGCAGGAATCAAGTTTGCTAAAGTAATAATTAATCCATCAGATGTTGCAATTAATCCTGAGCCCAAGCGACTATTTTGCGTTAAAGTGACCACTTGAATTGCAACCACTGATTTTGCAACTTTTTCAATGGCTGATTCTAATGCAACATTCTCTTGAATATAAACCTGCTCTTTTGGATTTATAATTATTTTTCCACTTTTAAAATCTTTAACAAATTGGAATCTTTCAAAGTAAGAGTTTGTCAGTAGATAAGGCAACAAAAACACATTAAAAAGCAGGGCGCCCAATGCCCCTAGTAATAAAATACCAATAACTATTGATATAATTTTTGTTTTCATTATTAAGCGATACTACTTAACAGATGTTTTTTCTAATTTTCGAGGTTCTGCCATTTTAGAAAAAGTTTTCGACGTGTCAAATATAATTTTTCCGTCTTCTGCATCAATTAAAACTCTACTGCCCTCCTTTATCTCATTGGCAACTATCTTAATAGATAAAGGGTCTAAAATTAATCTTTGAATTACTCTTTTTAATGGACGGGCCCCTAAATTTGGGTCAAATCCATCTTTGACTAATAGTTCTTTTGCTTTTTCAGAAATTATAATTTTTATTTCTTTTGCTTTTAATCTTTTTTCAACTTTGAATAATTCCAAATCAACAATTTTTTTGATTTCTTCTTTTTGCAAATAGTTAAAGATTACAACCTCGTCAATTCTGTTTAAAAACTCCGGCCTAAACTGGTCTTTTAGGGAATCTGTTATTTTATCTTTCATTGACTCTCTTTCTGATATTTCTTCTTTTGTATTAAAACCAATTGAAGACATTTTATTTATGTAGTCAGAGCCAACATTTGAGGTCATTATTATAATCGTATTTTTGAAAGATACCATTCTGCCCTTAGAATCTGTAAGCCTTCCGTCTTCAAAAATCTGAAGTAAAATATTAAACACTTCAGGGTGCGCTTTTTCAACCTCATCTAACAAAATAACAGAATATGGCCTTCTTCTAACTTTTTCTGTAAGCTGTCCAGCTTCTTCGTAGCCAACATATCCTGGCGGCGAACCAATAATTTTAGAAACAGTATGGCGCTCCATATATTCTGACATATCTAATCTTATCATGGCTTTTTCATCGTCAAACAAAAATTCAGCCAAAGCCCTGGCAGTTTCAGTTTTACCAACTCCTGTTGGGCCTAAGAATAAAAATGAGCCTAATGGTTTGCTCTCTTCAGAAATACCTGCTCTTGCTCTTCTTATTGCCCTCGATATGGCTGAAATTGCTTCTTGTTGGCCTATAACTCTTTTATTTAAAGTATCCTCCATTGTTTCTAATTTTTTAGCTTCCTCTGTAATAAGCCTTGTAACAGGAATACCAGTCCAACGGGAAACAACTTTGGCAACTTCTTCTTCGGTTACTTCTTCTTTTAAAAAGTGATGAGTTTTTTGAAGTTTAATTAATTTTTGCTCAATTGCCCTCTGCTCTTTTAAAAGCATTGGTATTTTACTATATTTTATTTCAGCTACTTTTTCTAAATCGGCCTCTCTTTGAGCAATTTCTGTTTGGTAAGAAAAGTCATCAATTTTTTTTCTAATGTCTTTTATCTTATTAATTAATTCTTTTTCTGCGTTCCATTTTGCCCGAAGTTCTTTTGTTTTTTCTTTCAGGTTGGCTAATTCTATAGCAATGATTTTTAATCTTTTTTCAGAACCTTTTTCTTTTTTTAAAGCCTGCTTTTCTATTTCAAATTTTGTAACTTCTTCTTCGTATTTTTCTAACTCCTGTGGCTCTGATTCAATTTCCAATCTTAAAGCCGAAGCCGCCTCATCCATTAAGTCAACCGCTTTGTCTGGCAAAAACCTGTCAGCAATATAACGACCACTCAATTCAACGGCCGCCTTAATAGCAGAATCTTTAATTCTTACTCCGTGATGAACTTCATATTTTTCTTTAATGCCTCTTAGTATTGCAGTGGCATCTTCGGCTGAAGGCTCTTGCACATAAATTGGCTGAAATCTTCTTTCTAATGCCGGGTCTCTTTCAATATATTTTTGATATTCTTTGAGAGTTGTAGCACCAATTGCCCTTAATTCTCCGCGAGATAAAGCCGGCTTTAATAAATTTGAGGCGTCAATTGCGCCTTCTGCAGCGCCGGCTCCAACCAAAGTGTGAAGCTCGTCAATAAATAAAATATATCGGCCGTCAGAGCGATTAACTTCTTTTAACAAAGCCTTTATTCTTGTTTCAAATTCTCCTCTGTATTTTGTGCCGGCAATTATTAATCCCAAATCCAAAGAAATTATTTCTTTATTTTTTAAAAACTCTGGCACATTCCCCCTAGCAATTCTTTGGGCAAATCCTTCCACAATTGCTGTTTTTCCAACTCCGGCTTCTCCAATCAATACAGGATTATTTTTAGTTCTGCGAGAGATAATTTGCATCACTCTTCTAATTTCATTGTCTCTGCCAACTATCGGGTCAATTTTGCCGGCAGCGGCTAAATTAGTCAAGTTTCTGGTATATTTTTCAATTACCTGATATTTTGATTCTGGTTCTGGGTCTGTAATTTTTTGACCGCCCCTGATTTGCGAAAGAATTTTTAGAACTTGTTCATAATCAAGTTTTGAAGTTTTTAAATTATTTGAATCTCCTATGGAACTAAAAAAACTAACTTTTTCTAAAATGTCTCGGGCGCCTGATTTGGTGTCTAATAACGATAAAAAGAAATGCTCAACAGAAATAAACTCGTCTCCCATTTTCATTGCTTCTTGCCTGGCTCTGTCTAAAACTTTTGCCATATCCTGTGTCAAATAAAATTGGCCAAAAACAGTAGGAGCTGCAATTGTTGGAATTTTTGTAATTTGTGTTTCAACTTTCTTTTTTAAAGAGTCCACATCAACCCCCAATTTTTGAAGTATAGTTAAAATAACGCTTCCATCTTGCATGAGCAAAGCAAAAAGCAGGTGCAGAGCATCTATTTGCTGCTGACCTTTTTCTTGCGCCAATTGCTGAGCCGACATTATGGCATCTTGAGCTTTATTTGTGAAATTAGAACCTCCATTCATAGTTTAGTATCTTATATTAAAAACACATCACGCCTTTATATTATATTAAACACGCTTCAAAATCAAGAGAGGTAAATTATAAAATACAATAAAAAAGCCCGCAGGTAAAACCATTGGGCTCGGTAAAATTGAGCAGATCATTATTCGCTACTTAGTGAAAGTAAGCGAGTGGAACTTAAGTGCCTACTGTTCAAAACAATAATAATCTCTTCAGCTGTCGCTTCAATACCAGTCATATCTCCGCTAAGCTCAGAAACATCACCAGAGACTCCAGAGACATTGCCATAAATCTTAGCAACATTGCCATAAATATTAGAGACATCTCCGCTCATATTTGTGACATCTCCAGAAATCCTAGAAACATTACCTTTGATATTTGTTACATCGCCATGAATATTAGTAACACGTCCAGAGATGTGAGTAAAGTCACCCCAAATTCCAGAGAGATCTCCTTCGATATTAGAAATATTACCGGCAATTCTTGAGCAATCGCCACGAAGACCGGTGACATTTCCTATAATAGCAGTAACATTACCTGTAAGTCTTGAGACGTCGCCCACAAGACCATCTGCTTCTCCAGAAATTCTAGAAACATTACCTCTCATTTTGCTAACATTGCCAGACAAAAGAGAAACACAGCCACTAATCCTAGAAACATCTCCTGATATCCAGCTTACATCGCCTTCAATCTCGGTAACATTACCAGAGATTTTTGAGCAGTCGCCCCAAATTCTCGAAGCGTCTCCATCAATATTACTGGCGTCACCATAAAGCCTCCTTTCCATTTTATGGTTATAACGAGTAAGTTTTTTAGTATTAATTAACTGTTTTTTATCGCATTTTTTTAATTGCGACAATATTCTAATTCTCATGGCCTTTTCCATTTTCACCTCTGATAGTTTAAGCAAAGAAACAGTTTAAAACAAAGAACTAAAAAAACCATAACATGATTTGCCATTAAAATCAACCTCTACTCGCTTCTCTCGCCCAAAATAACATCAATATTTATTTCTTTATCATCTCTTAAAACTTTCAAAGTTATTTTATCTTCTGGATTATATTTTGTGATAATTATTGCCAATGAATTATCTTGAGTTATTTTTTCACTATTAAGTTCTAAAATAATGTCTCCCACTTTAATGCCCGCTTTATCTGCAGCTGAGTTTTTTGTTACGGCCGATTCACCACTATTTCCTTTTTTAACCCAAGCGCCATAATCCACAGATAACTTATTTTCTTCTTTTACTTGTTCGTTAATTAAAACATAGCGCACTCCTAAAAACGGGTAGGTTATTTTACTGCCCTTTGAAACTTGTTCAATATCTCTTTTGGCTCTATTTATAGGAATTGCAAAACCAATAGTTTCTGCCCCTTGCGCCATTGCTGTGTTGATGCCAATCACTTCTCCTTTCAAGTTTAATAAAGGTCCACCAGAATTTCCCGAGTTAATTGCGGCATCTGTTTGAATAATATCTTCTAATATTTCAGAAAACCCTCCCTGGCCAGAAGCAGAAATAGTTCTGCCAAGTCCCGAAATTACTCCAACTGAAACTGTATTACGAAATTCCCCTAAAGCATTGCCAATAGCAATAGCTCCCTGACCGATTTGTATTACTGAAGAATCACCAAATTTTATTGCCTTAAACTTTTTAGCTTGCCCTGAGCTTGCCGAAGGGCTTTCAATTTTAATTATGGCTAAATCTTGAACCGGGTCTAACGCCAAAACTTTGGCTGAAAACTTTTGCCCGTCATTAGTAAAAACAGTATATTCCGCATTTTTATCCAAAACAACATGTTTATTTGTTAAAATAAGGCCGTCTTCTGAAACTATAAATCCAGAACCACTTCCCACCTCTTTTAATTCTGTGCCTTTTTGCACATTTTGGGGGATCTGAAAATTAAAACCAGGAATATCTCCAAACGGATTAATCCATTGTTGCTCATAAACTGGAAGGTTTTTTTTGATGATAATGCTTACAACCGAAGGAGCGGCTGTTTTTACAGAATTTATTATTGCTTGCTCATAAGAAACTTGTGGAATATATTTATTTTCAATAAGCTTTTCATTTTCTACTCCTTGTAAAAAAGATTTTATTTGATATCCCATGCCAAAACTAACTGCAAAAAATATAATAAATGCCAATAGCGCACCCAAAATAATTTTATTTTCTAACGATAGAGAAAAAGAAAAAGAAATTTTTCTTTTCTGAACAAGCGACGAAAATATGCTTTTCATATTTTTCTTATTAAAAATTCCTTTTATTGTTTTTTTAACTTTAAAAGTATTGAACTCGGGTAAATTATAAAGACTCATGTTTTTGCAATTTAATAATTTTGTATTCCAACAGCATTTTAAAAATCTTAAACCACATTTTAGGATTTTTAATAAATTTACTGTTCTGAGCCCCACCACATCTTTTTAAATTAGGAATTAAAACTTCTTTTATAGTAAAGCCTTTATTTATTGCTTTGATGTTCATTTCTGTTTCAATATCAAAATCATCACTTTGTAAATTAAGTGCATCCCAATCTTTTCTGCGAATTGCCCGAAATCCTGCCAACGGATCTGAAACTTTTAAACCTAAAATAGAGGAAACAGGACTTGCTATTGCTTTATATAACTGAAAAAACTGTCTCATTTCAGGCTCCTCATTATCAAACTTAGTTAAACTTCTGCAACCCAAAACAAGTTGACTATTCTCTAATTTTTTTAACAAGGCTGGAATAAACTCTGCAGGATCTGTTCCATCGCCATCAAGAAATATCAATATATCTCCACTGCTTTGTTTTACGGCCTCTTTCATTTGAAAACCCTTGCCTTTCTTTTTTAATCTTAAAACTTTAACTCCCAAATTTTCTGCGATTATCGGAGTCATATCGCTTGAAGCGTCAGTAACTATTACTTCTGAAAATTTCCTAATCTTTTTTGGTATAGAACAGATAACTTTAGCAATACCCTCTTCCTCATTTAATGTAGGAATGATAATACTCAACATAACTTTGTTTTAATATTAAACCTATTGATTAAATTTGCGAAACTACAAAATCGACTATATCTGTGGCTGCATTGGGTTTTTGAAGCTTTTGGCAATTATTTTTCATTTCCTCTAATTTATACGATTTTGAAAACAAATCAATAATTACCTCAATAATTTCTCTTGTATTTTTAACTTTAATTCCGGCATTATTACTAACTAAATAATTCACATTATCTTCTTCTTGGCCTGGAATCGTTTTATAAACAATCATTGGTAGTTTTTTAACCAAACATTCTGCTGTAGTTGAGCCTCCTGCCTTAGACAAAATTAAATCTGAAGCCGCCATAAATTTTTCTATATCCATAACAAATTCAAAAACTTTCACAGCGACATCTTTTTTTAAATCTGAATTTTTTAATTCTTTTTGTAAATTTTTATCTCGTCTGGTTACAATGATAAATTGCACTGAACTATTTTTTTCTCTTATCCCTGAAACAACTTTTAATAAATCTTTATATTTTAATTGGCCACCCATAATAAGTAAAACGGGGCGCGAAAAGTCAAGATTTAAACTTTTTAAAAATTCATGGCGATCTGATAACTGATTAAACGCAAGCCTAATTGGAATACCCGTAATTTTTATTTTACTTAAATTAACTCCATGAGTAAATAATGATTTTTTTATTTCTTCTGTAGCTACAAAATAATAATTAATATCTGGACTGTGCCAAACAAGATGAAAGCCAAAATCAGTACAAACATTAGCAGATAAAATATCAATGATGTTTTTTTCTTTAATTAAAGAAACTAATTGCAGTGGCAAAGGATTTGTGGCTAATATAAAATCGGGGTCAAAGTCTCTAATAAAAGAAATAAATTGAGTTTTTTTTATAAAAAGTAAGGTTACTTTCTTTAAAACTTTCTGGATTAATTTATTATTATAACTATCATAAAATATTCTAAAAAGAAAAGGGGCTTTATCTACGATGTGATTGTAAAAATAAGGGTATCCATATTTAAGCGCTCCGTGGAGAAAATCAAAAGCATCAGCCTCTTTAACATCAATTTCTGGATACTTTTTTGAAAAAACTTCCATAAGAGCCTTAGCTGTTATTAAATGGCCCATACCTGGTTTTCCATGTAGAATTAAAACTTTCTTTTTTTTCATACTGCCTTATTATTCTTCAAGATGATTATGTAGGCGACAATTAAAAATAATACTGAAAAAATATTACCAATAAAACTATTAAATATATCTGGATAAAATAAATCTAAATCTAAAATATTAAAATAGTTAACAACATACAAGTCCCCCGAAGTGAGTGCCAAATAAAAAATAATCAGTATGTGAACTATAGCCGAAAACAGCATCAATACAAACAACGCATTCAAATATTTATTTTTTACTATTTGGATGTTCATAATTTATTCTTTTATATCCCTTAAAATCCATTCTATGGTGGAATTACCTAAATCTCTTTTGTTTATAGTTGTAAACTGTTCATCAGGTTTTTCTCCATCAATAATTCTTGATAAGCCAAGAGAATTTATCATTGGCAAGCCGTGATCTGCTCCCTTGATTCTGTAAAATTCTAATTTAGAAGTTTCTGGATTTCTTTCTTGCCTTAATTGTTCTGTTTCTTTAAAAACTTTTTCAGCAATTTTATTATTCACTATAGGACTTTCTGTCCCTATCCATACTTGAAAACGCCCATTAGGTTTTATTCTTGATAATTTTTCTGGGGTAAATTGTTTTTTAGACAAAATATTTGCCATTTTAATATATAATCCTAGTTCTGGCTGACCAGCTTCTGCTCCTTGAGAAAAAGTTTTAATTCTTGCTTCAGAAGATGGCAATGTTTTTCCTAAGGTTTGAGAAATTCCAAATTCTTTCACTAAGCGAGCAAAACCTTTATCTTCTATTCCTAATGGCTCCATTATTATCAAATCATTTATACCTTCTAATTTAGGATCAGTTGCTAATTCAAGAGCTGTAGTAGCCCCCAGAGAATATCCTAAAAGATTAAATTCTTTAAGGCCTATTTGTTCAATTATTTTTTTGGCTAATTCTGAATATGGCTTCAAATCTCCTTGTTTATTGAGAATTTCTCCAAAATTATCAGGTTTTTTAACAGAAGCTTGTTCCGGTTGCATTGGCACATATATTTTATGACCCTCTAATGCTCTTGCCATAGAAAAACAAGCTGTCTGGAAAAAATTTGTACCACCTCCTCCTAAGAAAAAATCTGGGATTCTTTCATCTTTTTCTGGATTAATATCTTTATTTTTTTTATCCCTTTTTAAGTCCAACTCAACAACTGGAACTGTAAAATTACCAAATTCTGTTTCAATTTCAACGTTTCTCACATTTTCGTAATATTGACGATTCAATTCGTCTAAATCTTTCTCAACAACCTTTGCTTTTTCGCGTATTTCTTTTAAAAGCTCTTTTTTTGAAGTTGTGTCTTTTCCTCTTTTTTCTGCTTGCCTTATTTCACTTCTTAAATTCATATAACCTTTATATATTTGCCCTCGCTCAAAACGAAAAGCCGCACCTCTTTCTATTTCTGTGCCACGCACTTTAGATTTTCTAGTTTGATATTCAGAAAAAACACTTTCACTAAAAGTTTTTTCTTTCTGTTTTTCGCCCAATTTTTCAGCTTCTTTCTTTATAGATTGTTCTGACTCATTGTCAAAATTACCACTTTCTATAGACATAATTTTTAAAATTTAATTATTTATAAATAGTTTTTTTGCTTCGTTCCAAATTTCTGGTCTGTTTTGAGTTTTCTTCATCCAATACCACCATTCGGCTCCCCAGAGATAAAATTCATCCAAACCAGTTGCCTTTGCATATTCTATATTTTTGCTAAATTGCTCCAAATTCATTGTTTTTTCTTGCTCTTTTAATGGGATATCGGCAAAAACATCCCGAACCCATGGCTCTGCTTGAAGCTCTACATTAATCACTTTTTTATTAAATAATTTTTTAATAATTTGAACTTTCCTCCAATAGCTTATAGCGGGCAATGGGAAATCTATATAAAAACCGTAGTCATTTGTAATGTGAACCCATGCTTTTCTATACATGGTAATTCCAACTATATCTCCTATTTTTGCCACTTTAAGCCACATTGATTGTTCTCCTGAATCAGAAATAATAATTTGTCTTGTAGAATCAAGTGATTTTACTAACTCTACTTCCTTTTTTAAAAAGTTTTTATCGTACCAAGGACATTCTCCAAATTTAAAAAGTGGTTCATTCTCCACCTGCCAAGCAACAATTGCTTTGGAATCTTTATACTTTAAAATAATTTCTTTTATATATTTTAATATTTCTTGCTGTTGCTGTTCTTTTGAAAGGCCAACTGCCCATCCAGGAACATGACATTCCGGCCAACGTCCAGTTTTCATACCAACAACATATATCAAATTTACTCCTCTTGATTCGGCCTCTTTTATTTGCCAGTCTATATCTTTAAAATAATAATCATCTTTTATGCCTTCAATAAAATCCCAATTAGTTATTAATTTTATATTCTTTACCTTAATATCATCCAACAAAGCAAGATAAGTTTCTCTCCAATCAAGCTTTAAATTTTCTGCTTGCATTTGAGAAAAGTTGACTCCCCATATAATATTTTTTTGCTTTGGCGCTTTACCAATAAAAAAATAATACAAAAAGATTATAAATAGTATTAATAAAGCTAAGATTATTATTTTAAACATTTTTTTCATTTAGATTCTATGATTTTTTTTATATTATAAGTTCCTAATTTTTCTATTTCAATAAATCCCTGCATTGCAGTTTCTGCAAGGTTGCCACTTTTTAATAAATCAGAAAGCCACTGGTTGGCATATTTTGGATTTTCTTGATTGACTCCTGCGCCAATATGCAAAAGCCATTTTTTATTAAAATCCTCCTGTGAGCCAATGCAAGGAGCAATAATAATAGGAATTCCCAATCCAGCATAAAAAGAAAGTTCTGAAGGCTTAGTCCACAAAATATCTGTTTCTCTTAAAGCCTGATTAAACTTATTAAAATACTCGTTTGTGGTTTTAGCAGACAATATATGAACCCATCCGTCTAATTTTAAACCTTTAATATTATCTGCAAAATATTTAGACAATTCAATTCTATTGCCCACAGCAATAATCATTCTAAGTTTGTTGGCTTTTATTTCATCTTTTAAACTATTTATAGCTTTTAACCCTATTTCTTTTTGAGCGCCAGCTCCTCCAATAGAAAACATTATTGTCAAAGGATGGTCTGATTTTTCAGGTAAATCACCTAAATAACTTTGAAGTAAAGGTTTATATAATTGTCTGTATTTTTTCTTGGGATCAAGATTTATAATACGATTTCTTAAGTCTTCTTTTAAAATTTCCATATCCTCGCCTACATTTTCTTTTGGCAAAGGGTAGCCAGTTAAAAATATTTTTTTGGGGTCTACTCCATAAAGTTTTAGCCTATCTCTTACCCACGTGCATGGAGCAAAATACTTAATTTTACTTTTTTTAGGATCTAAAGAAGTCCAAGCTCTAGCAATATCAGCATCGCAAACAACGCAATAAATATCACCTGGGTATTGGAAATATTCTGCCATAAAAGCTGGGGTAAAAAAAGTGCTGATCACTGGCAAAGGATTTTTTTTAAATCTTAAAATTAAATCCTCACCCCATCTTTTTTTAATAAAGGAGAAAAGAATTCTAACATTAGAATCTGTACCAGATAAATCTCTCTTGGGATAATAGTTAAGAATTTTCTGAAACTTTTCAAGAAAAGAAAAAATTATATTACCAATTAAAGGAATTCTCTTGAATCTGGAAATAAATTCATAAAGTAATTTTATTATATGCCAAAATCTCTTATCTTTTTCTGGAATACCATCATAATTATTAGCGTTAATAACTTTTCCTGAAAAAGCCAAATCTCTTAAAGGATGTGCTGTTCTTTGATGGCCATAACCCATATCGACTGCAACAACCCATGCCTTTTGACCACTCTTAATAGCTTCGGCTTTTCTATTACTTTTATCTTCTAACATATAATAAATTATACTATATAATCTTGCTAAAAGCGAAACTATTTAAATGTATGAATTTATTAAAAAAGTCATCGTGTTATTCACAAGACAGCTATGCTTGATACTAATTAAAGTGCGGGATTCGAACTCCTTACTCAATCACGTTAATTTTTCGAGTATTGAGGTCAACCGTTGTTACTAAAACCTGCAATCTAGGCAAGAGCTCTCCAAAATCCTTCTTAATAACACCAAAAGCAATATCTCTTAGATAAAGTGATTTTAGCTTCGCTAAACGAGGCTCTTCTCCTTCCACTTCTCTATATGCTCCAGAAGTTAAAAGAACTATTTTGTCATTATTCAACCTACCTTCGTCTATATTGTACTTAATTAAAGATGCGGCTGTCTTAATTGGCTCTGACAAATTATCTTGCCAAGGGCCAACAATAAGGGCTTTATTTGGTAAATGTATCCAATCAAATCCTCTGCCAACTGCCAATACAGATTCTCGATGGTCTGCCTCTTGCACAGGCCTATCCGATGCCTTAATTTCTTGCACATGCAAAATATTACCTTGCACCAGAGGCACAAAATCACGAATAACATTAGGAGCAACTGTATAAATACTTGGATAAAGTGAAATTAGTAGATTAAAGATGCCGTCCTCTGAAGCATCTTTAATATTAGCAAGATCCATAACTTCATTGCCTTCGCCATGCAATATTAAAGACTCCCAATCTGTCTCTATGCCGACTTGGATGGCAAATAATTTATTATAACTTTGTATCGCCGAACTACGATAAACAAAGTCGAATTCATTCTTCAAATTTAAACTGAAATCAAGCGCTTTATTAGTATCGTATCCATGTCCTTTACATCCGCGATGCTCTGAACCCCGTGAAAAGTGGTAGGTTACAAAAACTACCGAATCTCTATCTTTTGAACTTGCATATTTTTTCCAACTCTCAATAGCTTGCTGGAAAAAAGGCCATCCTAAATGAAATATTCCTCCAAGATTTCTATATGGTTGAATAATGCCCAAGGGAGTTCTAGTTAAATCTGGAAAATGTAGACGGCCATCCATACACTTTAAAGCAGCAAACTCTGTTCCATACATTCTTCTATAAAGCCTTCTTTTTTCTTGTTGTGCAACAAAATCTCTAGAGTTTTTTTCGTTGACCTCAAGCAAGAATTCAATTCCGTTTTTATTAGACATTGTTTTTTTATTTATATTTTAAGTTACTAATATTTACATACTGTATCGCTATTGGAAAAAAATATCAATATGTGATACAATCAATTTTGTTTAAGTTTACTTGGAGTAGACTTAAATACGATAGTTCTTTTACAATGATTGTAGAGAGGGGGAGGAAGTGTCTATATTTGGTTGCGCACTCGACTGCGGTGACGGTAGGTGTCAGGGAGCTAGCAGAAAGTGGCAAAAATTCAATTTCCAATTGAAAGAAATCGACAAAATTACTGTGGCAGGGCTAGTAAAGCAACTTGCTAAAAAAGACCCATTAACAATGACATTCGTTCGGAGTCAGCTTTACATCTACCTTACCAAGCACAATTCAAGCATCGTGACCATTTCGGCACACAGTGACTGTGCTGGGAATAGGACATCAAAGAAAAAACAACTCAGAGCCCTGAGAAAATCGGGCAGGATCATTAGGAGTATGATTAACTCTTTTGATCTTGACCGGCAAGTCGAAATACACTTGCTCTGGATTAATGGGAGTTGGATGCCCGAGGAAATTAATTCACAATTCCTTGCAGGAAAACGCCTCATCAAGACATAAAGGAGAACAATCTCTTTTCCATTCCCTCAACAACAAACCGCAAAATTCGTTTTGCGGTTCTTTTTTTACAAATAATTGTAATATATATAAATATTTGTTATGATTTGATCTATTGCGTTATAGTGTTCTATAACACAAGTGATTCGCACCTTAAAAATAAAAAAGAAAGGGCATCGAAAATGAAAATTCGAAAACTGACTGCACTAATATGGATAACAACAATTTTACTTACAATCTTGTTGCTCTTCGTAAACGATGGTAGTGGTAAAAAAAATCACAACATAACAGAGAAGAACAATACAAAAGAAACTTTTGCTTGTGCAGTAAATTGTATGGATGGCAGAGTTCAAGATGCTGTAAAAAACTACATGCAGGAAAACTACGGAGTAGACTATATTGATGTGGTAACTGAACCCGGACCAAATAAGATTTTGGCGGAAAAAACAAATGCAGTTATAATTCAAAATATCGAAAAAAGAGTGGGTATTTCTGTAAATCACCACGGTTCAAAAGTTGTGGTAATCGTTGGTCACTTTGGATGTGCGGGAAATCCTGCCAAAAAAGAAGACCAGATTGAACACTTAAAAAGAGCCAGAAAAACGATTGAATCGTTTAAGCTTGATGTAGAAATAATTCTTTTGTGGGTTAACGGTGACTGGAAAACAGTAGAGAAAATTGAACCATTGTCGTCGAAAATGAAAATTTTCAATCCGAATTTATAAATTCGGACAAATAGAATGAAAACAAAATAGTTCTCGAAAAAAGGTAATTCGCCCTACAACAGAAACCAAAGCCGCAAAAGTAAAATCTTGCGGCTCTTTATTTATAAAAATTCTGGTTTTTTATTTTTCTGTAACCAATATATCGTAATGCCTAAAACCAAATAAGAAACAACTACCCAAATCCAATGGACATTATTAATTGTTTTTACCGCCCAAGGCTGTGAAAATATGTCTATTACTTTTATAAAATAAGTAAGCAAAAACCAACAAGGTATAGAAATAATCCAACCTAAAAATTGAGACGCAACACCTAAAATAGATGATATAAACCCAAAAACCATCAAACCCGAAACAATCGGTAAAATTAAAAGATTAGCTATAGGAGACACTAAAGATATATTGCCAAAATTATATACCATTATAGGCAAGGTAAAAATTTGAGCTGCAAAAGTTATTGAAATGAGGTCAAATTTAAACAGATTTTTAAAAAATGGATTTAAATATATAATGCCCATTGAGGCCAGAAAAGATAATTGAAAACCAACATCGTATAATAAAAGCAAGGGATTAAAAGCCACCATTATAGCCGCCGCCATTGCAATAGTGCGAGTTGCCATACTTTGTCTGCCAATTTTTTGAGCTAAAAGAAAAAGAGAACCCATCGTTGCCGCTCTTATTCCAGATGCTGGCAACCCTGTAAGAATAATATAAAGCCAAATAAAACCAACTGAAACATAGAAAGCTTGTCCACGCCATAATCCTAAGGCTAACAAAAAAGACATTAAAATTGCAGCCAGAATAACAATATGAGTGCCAGAAACGGCTATAATATGACGAAGCCCAGTAATGTTTAATTTATTTTTTAAATCTTGAGGCATCGCACCATTATCGCCCAATATTGTTCCTTCGAGAATAAAACTTTGCGGCGGAGAATAATTCTTGCGAATACTTTCTCTTAATTTTTGCTTAAACCACAAAACTCCAGAGAAAGTTAAATCAAAGGGACTATTGACACTTTGACTCATAAATTCAACTTTTGGAAAATCCATTACAGAATAAATACCATCTTTTAATAAATAGTTTTTATAGCTGAACTCTTCCGTTTCAAAAGGAGTTTTTAATTCACCTGTAATTTTTAATTTATCTAAATATTTATACTCTGGATAACGGCCCGTGGCGACTAAAACTATGCCCTTAGGATTCCCTATTTTTATTTTTAATTTTTGATAATTTTCTCTAACATCTGGTTCATTTATGATTTTACCGACTAAAATAATTTCTCCTTTATCATTGAATTTTCTCAACTGATTATTTTTAATATTAAATTCGGAAATCTCTAAGCGGATAATCCCCAATACTAAAAAGAAAAAACAAAACCCAACTGTCACGAAATTATCTCTTTTAAAAAATAATGAGGCAATAATTGTCAAAATACCAAAAAATAAAAAGCCCCACGAAAAAATTTGGGGAATTTTTACTATTGAACTTATAAATATTCCTACGACAAACGAGATACTTAAATAAAAAAGTATTTTTGACGGAGTCATTAGTTATATATTTTGAACAAGATAATAAATTTTAAAACTTAGTTGCTATAACAGTAATTTTTATTTCATCTTTCAAAAGAGTGTTATCTTTTACTGCACCAAAAATTATTTGCGACTTTGCATCAACATTTTTGGTAATAACTTTTGCTGCTTCTTGAATCTCATTTAGAGTAATGTCTTGACCCGAAACGTTAAATAAAACTCCTTTTGCTCCCTTAATTGAAAAATCCAATAAAGAAGAATTAATTGCTTTTGTTGCCGCATCTATTGCGCGATTTTCACCTTTGGCTCTACCCACACCAAAAAGTGCGCGACCTGAATTTTTCATAATTGACAATACCGAAGAAAAATCAATATTTATAATCCCAGGAACTAAAATTAAGTCTGTTATGCCTTGCACTGCCTCTTTTAAAATGTCGTCGCAAATTAAAAAAGCGCTTGATACCGTTGTTTTTTCGTCGATTATGCTTAAAAGCTTGTCATTAGAAATAATTATTAAAGAATCAACTTTTTCTTTAAATTCTTGTAAGGCATTTTCTGCAACTTTTTTTCTTTGCTCTCCTTCAAAAGAGAATGGAGTCGTGACCACTGCTATAGTTAAAATGCCGAGATTTTTTGATATTTCAGCAACAATTGGCGCAACTCCGCTTCCAGTTCCGCCGCCAAGACCACAAGTAATAAAAACCATATCAGAACCTTTTAAACTTTCTGATATTTCTTCTCTTGATTCTTCTGCGGCTTTTTTACCTAACACAACATCCATTCCTGTTCCAAGACCTTTTGTTGTATCTTTTCCTATGAGAATTTTTTTACTAACCTTACAAAAATGCAATGCCTGAACATCCGTATTTGCGGCAATTAATTCTACGCCCTGAATATTAAATTTTGCCATTCGGGAAACCGTGTTAGATCCAGATCCCCCAACTCCTATTACTTTAATTTGCGGGTTCATGTGTTTTTACTACGGGGTCTTATGGAATAAAAACTCTAAACATTTTTACAAGTTTTTTAATCCAATCCCTTAGTAAGCCCAGTATACCTCCCCTATCTGAGCCGTCAATATCCGAACCTGCTAAAACTAAACCCACGACCGTAGCAAGATGAGGATCATCTTGAACTCCAAAAATCCCTTTTGGACTTCCTATACTACAAGGAAGTTTTAATTGTTGTTTAGCTAATTCTTTTATTTTTGATAATTTCGCGCCACCACCAGATAACACAACTCCTCCTGGCAATAATTCTTGACGACCTATTTTTTTTAATTCTTTTTGAATTAAATCAAAAATTTCAGAAACTCTTGGCTCAATAATATCTATTAAACCTTTCTTTGTAAAAGACAAATCTAAAGCTTTATCAATAATTTCTATTTTTTTATTTGGTTGATCTTTTTTTTCTCCGCCTATGCGGACAGATTTACTTGTTTTTACCAAAATACAAGTTCCATACTGTTTTTTAATAGATTCTGCAATGGCAACTTCTGTGCGCAAGCCAATAGCAATATCGTTTGTTATATTTGCTGAACCAATTGGCAATACGGCAAAATGAATCAAATCTCCTTCTTCAAAAACCGCCAAACTGGTTGTGGCGGCTCCCATATCAATTAAAGCAACTCCCAATTCTTTTTGTTGCGGGGTTAATACTGCATCGGCGGCGGCCAAAGGAGATGTAATAATATCATCAATTTGTAATTTTGAATTTAAAACTGCTTGAGTTAGGTTTATGAAGTCAGGCTGAAAATAACAAAGTAAAAGAACCTTTGCTTCTAATCTTTTACCAGTTAAGCCCAAGGGTTGTTTTATTCCTTTTTGGTCATCAATAATATACTCTTTTGGCAAAACATCTAAAACATCCTCGTTTGCAGGAATATTAATTGCTCGAGTTGCCTGCAATACTCTGTCTATATCTTCTTGAGAGATTACTTGGTTCGCGCGAGATACAGAAATAATTCCATCAGAAGGAATAACATAGAGACGGCTTCCACTAATATTCACAAAAACTGAATTAATTTTTCTACCTAAATCTTTTTCAACATCTGATATTAGTAAATGAATATTTTTTGAAGTTTCTTCAACTTTAACAACTGCTCCTTTTCTTAAGCCAAAAGAAGGAATTTTTGCATAATGCAAAACTTCCAACTCTTTTCCTTTTTTTTGAGCAACCAAAATTTTTATAGTGTTTGTTCCGATATCCAATCCTGCAACAATAGGGCTTTTAGACATTAAAATTAAAGTTTAAATTTTTGATAAATAATAATCTTGTTTTTTCTCCATCTCTATGGCTTTTTGCTCCGATTTTTCATGATCATATCCCAAAATATGTAAAATACCGTGCACTAACATTTTCGCTAATTCGTCACCGTTTTTTTTAACAATCTCTGGGCAAATAACAACTTCCGATAAATCTGCCACCCGAAATGGCGAACCTTGCCGATTGAGGGATTTAAAACCTAAAGAATTGCCAAAAGATAAAACATCTGTCGGTTTGTTCTTTTTTTTATACTTTTTATTCAATTTTTTTATTTCAGCAGAACTGACAAAAGCAATAGATATATTTTCTCTTTCTTTATTTTCGCCTTTTAAAACTTTTTTTGCAACCCCCAAAAAAAACTTTTTATCCACAGTAAAATTAGTAAGATTATTTATCTCAATCATGACTAAAATATTATAAACGGCTTTTAATAATTTTTATCAACTCTTCTTCACCTTTATAAATTCCATGACGAGAAAATACTATTATTCTATAACAATCTATATTCATCATTTGAAAAATAACACGATATCCCTTTGCCTTACCTACATTTTCTTTCATCGGAACAACTCTACCCTTATATATTTTACATTCGCCAAATCCAGGGAATAGTTCTATGGATGGTGTTTCGCTTAACCCTTTAAAACAGAAAAAACGCTCCCATGCCTCTAATGATTCAAGAGGTGCTGGAAAGCGTTTTAATTTCTTTAAATCTTTTTCAATGCTTTCGTGTCGAATAACTTTCATTACATTTACATATTGGCCATTTCTCCGTACTTATTACGGTAATACGCCAAATTGTAGTCAATAACATTATTCGGCTTTGTGGCAATCCAAGGCGCCTCTCCATGGCTTGCGGTCTTCATTTCTGTTCCTGAAAATTTTTCCCATTTATTTGCGGTTTCTTCCATCATTAATAGTTCTTCTCTTGAAAATAAACTTACGTCAAAATCTTTTAATGATTCAATTAATTGCTGATCATTATAACCTATACCAATTTTCCGTTTAGTAATCTTAATATCTTTGCCATTCATTTCTTTTAATATTTTCTCAGCCATTCTGGGAACTGGTCCATTTTCAAATCGTAAATACTCGTCACCTGTCACCGACTTACCGTATTTTTCAAAGTAATCAAAATCAAGGAAGTATAACAACTTCATTATTTTTAATTTTCCAAGTGTGCCATTTTTTATCTTGCTGGCAAAAAACAAGATAAGATTTTTGTATTTTTTTTCGTTAATTTTGACCATATTTGCTTATTATAACACAATACCTAATAAAAACACTATTCAATTCAATTCAATTCAATTCCATTTTCATCAACTTTTTTAATATCCTCGAATCCCTTATGAGGACCAACTATTCTTATCTCTTTATTATTCATATTTTTCTATTTTACTCCACATTGCAGATTTTTCAAAATACACATGATTCATAGTTACTCCACCGCATTTTTCACTATTGTTTTATAATATGTCTCAACATATTACCTTAGGGCTTTACAAATTTGTATTTTTATGTAGTATATAGTTAGTTCTCGGGTATTCAATTATAACAACGCGAAAGGAGCTCTTGATGTGCGAAAAGTCGTTCAAGATGAGGCCATGGATACGAATTCTAATACTCATCGCTGCACTACTTCTCGTTTTCGACTTTGACCCAGTCGGAAGAGTATTAAACAGTTTCTTCGGAAACGGCACAGATGAGTGGGCGATCAAAGTCTTGGTAGCCACACTCATTATCTACTCCTTTATTATTGCAACAAAGGAAAAGTAGCAAGAAGCTACCGACAAACACAAACCCAGTGAGACATATGTCACTGGGTTCTTTTTTTATACGATTCATTGAGCCACCATTTTCTTTATTTTAACCTATTTTTAGAATAAAACAAAAAGTCCGGTATTCACCGGACTCTTTTTATTATTTAGATAATAGTTCTTTTACAATTTTGCTTATTTCTCCTGAGTCCGCTTTTCCTTTAACCTTTGGCATTAGATCGGCCATTACTTTTCCAGTGTCTTTCATTTCTTTTGCCCCTATTTTATTTATCGATTCTTCAACTATTTTTTTTAATTCGTCTTCTGATAATTGTTCTGGTAAATATTTTTGTAAAATTTCAATTTCTTTTTTTTCTTTATCTGCTAATTCTGGCCTATTGCCCTTTTCGTATAAAATAATAGCATCCTTTCTTTTTTTAATTTCAGATAATAAAATTCCTATTATTTCTTCGTCTGTTAATTTTGATTCTTCTATAAGGTCTTGTTCTTTTGAATCTGGTTTCTCTTTTGAAGCCTTATACCTTTTTTCTTTTTCTTTAGATATTATGGCCGCCAAACTCATACGCAAAGCGTCAGAGGCAAGGCTATCACCTGTTTTCAAAAACTCTTTAGCATCATCTTGAATTTGTTTTTTTATCTCCATGAATTAACACGACCTGCCTTAGGCTTTTCTAATTTATCCTGCCGTTTCTTTTCTGCCCTTAGTTCAACTCTTCTTAAGGCTGATCTTTTTTTAGCTAAAGCTGATTTTACTCTCTTTTTGAACTGCTTGCTTCTTACTTGAAGCAAAACACCCGATTGACGCACCACTTTTGTAAAACGATGAACCAAACTTTGAGAGCTTTCTTTTTCTTTTCTTTTTACTTCTAATGCCATACTATAATTTTTAATTTTTAATTTTATTTTTCATTTCTTTTACGACCTTATCAAGTTTTATTTCTTTTTGAGTGCCAGTTTCCATGTCTCTTAAAGTAATAAAATCTTCTAACGCTTCTTTTTGGCCAAAAATTAGGACCCATTTTATTCCCATTTTATCAGCTGTTCTTAATTGAGTTTTTAAAGAATCTTTCGAAAAGGATTCTGCTACTAAAATTTTAGCGTCACGAAACTCTTCAAAAAGTTTTAATCCTTTTCTTTTTGCCAATTGCCCTAATTGGGCTAAAAATATTTTTGGCTCTGCTGTTTTAACTATTTTTACCTCTCTTGTTCTCATTAAACTCATAATTCTTTCTATTCCTCCGGCTACTCCGCAAGCGGGAGTGTCTCTGCCTCCTAAAACTTTAGCCAAATTATCGTATCTTCCTCCGCCCAATAAAGATCCCTGCGCCTTTCCATCTTCTGTAATATTTTCTACAATTTCAAAAACTGTTTTTGTATAATAATCTAATCCTCTAACTAAATATGGATTTAAAGTATAAGGCAGTTCCAATTCGTCTAAAAATTCCAACACTTGCTTAAAATGACTATGACAATTTTCGCAAAGATGGTCAATGATTTGAGGAGCGCCTGATTTTATTCTTTGACACTTTTCTTCTTTACAATCTAAAATTCTTAAAGGATTTTCTTTTAATCTTCTTTGGCAATCAGAACATAAAGAAGATTTTTTTAATCTAAAATAATTTGTTAAAATCTTTTTGAAATAAGGCTTGCATTCAGCATCTCCAATGCTATTGACTTCAATATTTATATTTTTAAAAGAAAGTTCTTTTAAAACATCGTAGCTCATTTGTATAATTTGACCGTCAATTGATGGATTTTGTTCTCCTAACGCCTCAAAACCAAATTGATGAAATTGCCTAAAACGCCCTGCTTGTGGCCTTTCGTGACGAAAAAATGGACCCAAATACCAAAGTTTTACAGGTTGCGGAAGATTGTGCATTCCATGTTCAATATAGCTTCTCATCACGGGAGCTGTTCCTTCTGGCCTTAAAGAAACTAAATCTCCTCCTTTTGTTTTAAAAGTATAAGTTTCTTTCTCCACAATATCAGTTGTCACTCCTACACTCTTAGAAAAAACTTCGGCAAATTCTAAAATTGGAGTCTCTATTTTAGAAAACCCATAATAGTTAGCAATACTTTCAACTGCCTTGTTAATCTTTTGAAAATAAGGCTGGTCTTCTGGCAAAATATCATGCATTCCCGATATGCTTTGAATTTTCATAGTTTAATGTTAATAACTTGGAACAACAATTTTAGATAAATTTGATAATGGTAAAACGCGCAAGAAAACCTTGCCAATAATATTTTCTCCTGGTACGCTTCCCCATACTCTTGAATCGTAAGAAAATTCTCTATTGTCTCCCAAAACAAAATATTCATTTGCGCCCAAAACAAGTTTTAAAGTTCCAGTAGTTCCAGGTAAATTATTAAGATATTTTTCATCTAAAACGAGGTTTTTTTGGTCTTTATTTATTATTATCTTTCCATTTTTAACTTCTACTGTTTCACCGGGTAATCCAATAATTCTTTTTATAAATTTTTGCGATTTATCTTTGGGATATTTAAAAACAACAACATCTCCTCTCTCGGGATTTTTGAATCTATAAGAAATTTCATCAACAATTAAGTAGTCCCCTGATTGAAAACTTGGTATCATTGACTCTCCCTTTACAATAAATGGCTGAAATAAAAAATAACGAATAGGTAGTACTATTACCGAGGCAATAATAAAAACCTTTATAACTTCAAAAGCAAAGGGAAAATACTTTTTAACTATGTTGATTTTGTTTTGCTCTTTAATTTGCTGATTGTTTGTTTCTGGAATTTGTTCCATTTTTTAATTATAACTAATTTTATTTTAAAAAATATTGTCTTAATTCTAACATATTTTAAAGTAATTACAAGCCCCGCACAGCAAATAAAAATGGGCTGAGACAGTTGTCTCAGCCCTTGGGGGTTCAAAAAAGGAAGTTAGTGAGCACGGCTCACACAGTTACACCAACCCGACGATCGGGGTACGCTTCTTGTTCTGTCTAAGTCCATTACAGCCATTGTAGCGCTTATTACGCTCTCGCAACAACTTCCGTACCACATTGCGAGTGATATCAAAACTGAACTCTTTCTCGAACTCATAAAGCAAGTTCTTGGAAACGTTCTCAGGGAGAGTATTTCCATGAACATTCACGAGTCGCGAGAGAATAAAATTTCTCTCGGAAAAGCTCAGATTACGATAATCGTTGCCCTTATTGCGCTCTAGCAATAACTGCCGTACCGCCATGCGATCAACACCGGAACGAAACTTTTTCTCGAACGCACGACGCAGGCTCCTGAAAGCGTCCTCAGTGAGAACATCTCCATGAACCGACACGAGTCGTGAGAGAATAAAATCTTTCCGTTCCCGATTCAGATGGCGATACGTATGACAGATCACTTTCGACATGACACGATTCCTTTCCGTACTTGGTGCTGTGTGTTAAGTTCCTACAAAGCACCTCTTCTCTGTTTGACCTACCTACTTCCTCCTTTCTTCATTTGGATGGATAAAGAAAAATGAGAACAGATGTAAACCACCCCCCTTCCTTGTCTAAACCAACTTAATGTACTACAAGAATTATATACTTATTTAAAAATAAAAGCAATAGTTTGGACTTATTCTTGCATACATTTCTCATTTATGAGAATATAAAAATATGATAATAATAATTGGGCTTGGCAACCCTGGTAAAAAATTTGAAAAAACAAGGCATAATGTTGGCTTTTTAGTTTTAGATAAATTTATGGAAAAAAATAATTTTCCTGATTTCAAATTTTCCAAAAAATATAACTCACTTATTTCTGAAAAGCCCTTCGATACGGTTCAGGGCGAGCAAAATATTTTGCTCGTAAAACCTCAAACCTTTATGAATGATTCTGGTAAAGCAATAAAAAGCCTGATATCTAACATAAAAGACCAAGTGTCTATTTTAATTATTATTCACGATGATATTGATTTGCCCGTTGGAAAAATAAAAATCGTGGAAGAAAGGGGTTCGGCGGGGCACCGCGGAGTTGAATCTATAATAAAAAATGTTGGCAATAAGGGGCTTGTAAGAGTGCGAATTGGCATAGCGCCGCAAAAAGACATTAAAGCAAAAAAAATTGTACTGAAAAAATTTAGCAAAACAGAACAAGAAATTATAAATAATGTAAATAAAAAAACAGTTGAAGCTCTCAATTTTCTACTCCAAAATGGGCCAGAAAAAGCAATGAATGAATATAACCGATAACCTAAACCAAATCTTAATCGTAAGTATCACCCCCTACTTTTTAGACAAGGAGGTTTTTTGGTTTCAAGAGAACCTACAAGAAATATTAAAAGCTCGCAATTCTCAATCTTTTTTCCAAGACAATATTATATTTTTAGAAAAAAACCAAAATTATAATTTTTATGAAGTTTTAAGAA
>CAYHHX010000005.1:0-1089 GCA_964356545.1 uncultured Candidatus Saccharibacteria bacterium
TGCCATTTCTGCGATAACCCAGTCAGACTCTGTTTTCTTGCCGAAGTGGTAGAGCTTGAATGTTTGTTTCTTCGTACCGGCTTCGTGCTCGGCTGGCGGGAAATTTTCCTCAGTAATGTCTGGATTGACCCGATCGTAGCTTCCTGCTTTGATGAAGCCTTCCAGACTGCGACCGTAGTCCACGACGAATGTAAGCACCTCTACCAACTTCTTGCCTGCCTCAATAACAAGGCTGGCAATCTTGTCCCAGACGCCATTGGCTTCGGGGGTAGTGAGGTAGTGAAGCTTCTTGTCAGCTTCGTCCTCGGTCATACCGTTCTGTGCCGCTGTCTTCCTGACGGACGCCACGAGAACCTGAACCAGAAAGAGCGCCACACCCATGCCGCTGACCATGTTACTCTTGGTAGCCATTACTACGACTCCTTAGTTTGATTCGTCTCTCACTTTGAGTCAACAAGACTCAAACTCTCAGACAAATCAGTTAGTTTTACCCTTTAAAACATAGAGCTATGACCTAAGCTATGACTTAAAGGGTAAAAATAACGCTTTTGCAAGTAATATATACTGTAAATGTGCTATTCTTTACTATACTTTAATTGTAGCACCTTACCTTAACCTTGTCAAGTGCTTTGAGGTTAAATCGATAATTTTTGAAGGTTTGGCTTTTTTAAGGTTTCCTGAATCAATTATAAGAACCTTATGTTTTAATCCGCCAAATTTAACTTTTATATCATCTATTTTTAAAAGAGGCGGCTCGCCGGAAATATTAACAGAAGTTTGAACCAAAGGTTTATTTATTTTTTTTAATAAATCATTCAAAAATTTATGTTTTGGAATTCTTATTGCGATTGTATTTTTTTTGATTCCATATAATTTTATGTTGGTTTTACATTTTAAAATAAAAGTATATTTACCGGGCCAATATTTTTTAAATACCTTCTCTTGCTCTTTACTTATTTCTGCTAGGTTTTTTGCCATTTTCATATCTTTTACAAAAATTGGCAGGGATTTAGATTTTGGTCTTTTTTTTATTTTAAAAACTTTATCAACTGCTTTTTTATTTGTAGCATCAGCCAAAAATCCATACAC
>CAYHHX010000005.1:1189-24070 GCA_964356545.1 uncultured Candidatus Saccharibacteria bacterium
TAAAAACTTTATCAACTGCTTTTTTATTTGTAGCATCAGCCAAAAATCCATACACTGTATCGGTTGGACAAATAATAATTCCTCCATTTTTTAATACTAATAATGCTTTGTCCATTTACTATTTAATAAAACTAGAAAACTTTTCTATATCTTCTGGCCTTCCAAAATCCATCCAGTTGTTTTTTAAAATTTTAACTTTTACTTTTTTATCTTTTGCTAAAAGAGAAATTACATCTGTTATTTCGTATTCACCCCTTGGAGATTTCTCAATTAAAGGCAATTTTTCAAAAACTTCCGGAGTAAATTTATAAAGGCTCGTATTAATTAAATTACCCACAAATTCTTTCGGTTTTTCTACAATTTCTTTTAAAAATTTTCCTTGCGTAATAAGCACTCCGAATTTTTCGGGATGATTATTCTCTATGCCGGCAACATAATTATATTTATCATCAATATTCATTAATTTTAAATCTTTTGTGGAATAAAAATTATCGCCTACTAGCGATATAAATTGATAATCGCCAACTAATTCTTTGACGCATTTTAAGGGGCAAGCGGTTCCATATTCTTTTTCTTTCGAACCCAATATTTCAAATTGGTTGATTATTTTAATTTCAGGAACAACTCCGCCAAAAGTGTATGTTTTCAAAAATTCGCGAATCATATCCTCGCGAAATCCAACTACTAAAATAATTTCTGTGTATCCTGCCTCTAAAATATTATCTAAAAGATAAGATAAAAAAGGTCTATTATTAACTTCTATAAGATGCTTAGACTTATTCTTAGATAATTCGAGCATTCGAGTTCCTTGCCCCGCCGCCGAAATAACAACTTTTTTAATCATATAACTATATTGATTATTTTATTTGGAACAAAGATTATTTTTTTAACTTGATTGGCGCCAATAATATTTTTAATTTTTAAACTATTAAGGGCAAGCTTTTCGACTTCTTTTTGTTCTATATTATAACTAACCTCTACTTTATCGCGAACCTTACCATTAATTTGAATAATTATTAAGGTGTTTTCTTGTACAGCTAACTTCTCGTTATGCTGCGGCCATTTTTCAAGATGGATTGATTGTTTATTATTTAAAACATTTTGCCATAACTCTTCTGCCAAATGCGGGGCAAAGGGAGCAATAAGTTTTAAAAGAGTTTCATATTCTTTTTTAGAAATTTTCTGTAATTCAAGTTCATTTAATAATTTCATTAACCCGCTGACACCCGTATTAAAATTTAAGTCATTAATATCTTGGCCTATTACTTTAATATATTTATTAAGTATGCCTGCGGCTTTTAAATTTGGTTTTATTTTAGAATCATAACATTGCACAAAATTATAAATTCGGTTCAAAAATCTGTAAACACCCGTTATTCCGTTTGAATTCCATGACCCTCCTTGAAGATATGGCCCCATAAATGCTAAATACATTCTTACCGCATCGGCTCCGTATTGCTTAACTTCATTGTCAGGGTCAATTACATTGCCCTTTGATTTAGACATTTTTTGCCTATCTGTGCCTAAAATTATTCCTCTGTTTCGCCTGTTTAAAAACGGCTCATTAAAATCCAAATAGCCGAGCTTATGCAGGGCTTTAACAAAAAATCTAGAATACAGAAGATGCATAGTGGTATGTTCTGCTCCTCCAAGATAAGAGGATACTGGCAACCATTTTTTAATTTTTTCTTTTGAGGCAAACTCTTTTTTATTATTAGAGTCGGCATATCTCATAAAATACCAAGATGAATCAACAAAAGTATCCATTGTGTCTGTTTCCCTTTCTGCCTGATTTTTACATTTAGGACATTTTACTTTCAGCCATTTTTTAGCTTTTGCTAAAGGCGACTTGCCATCATCTGTAGGTTCAAAATCTTTTAATGGGGGAAGTTTGACCGGCAGTTCTTTTGCATCGACTGGTCGATAACCGCAAACACTGCAATTTATCATTGGTATCGGAACTCCCCAGTACCTCTGACGGGATAATACCCAATCATGAAGACGGTAAGTTGTTTGAGATTCACCGTAATTATTATCTTTTAGCATTTTAATAACCTCTGTAACTTTTAAAAGTGGTGCATTTTTAATTGGTAAATTAAATTTCTGAGCAAATTCTTTATCGCGCTCATCATGAGAGGGGACCGCCATAATCGCCCCGGTTCCATAATGTCCCACAACATAATCAGCCACCCAAACCGGGACTTTTTCGTTATTACCTGGGTTTATTGCAAAAATTCCGGCATTAATGCCAGTCTTTTCTTTAGTTTCCTGACGTTCAATTTCTCTTTTCTTTAAACTTTTATTGATATAATTTTTCACTTCGTCATTTGTCTGCCAGCCAGCATTTATCCATGTTTGCGCAAGCTCCGGAGAAACAATAATAGCAGTGACGCCAAAGAGCGTGTCTGCTCTAGTAGTAAATACCTCTACAAAATGCTTGCCATTTTCTTGGCCCGTAATATCGGTTAATTTAAATTTGATATTTGCCCCCTCTGATCTGCCAACCCAATTTATTTGCGAAATTTTTGCGGCCTCCTGCCAATCAAGATTTTTTAAATCATCAATAAGCTCATCCTTAAATTCAGTTATTTTAAACATCCACTGGGTAAGTTCTTTTTGAGCAACTTTAAAACCGCACCTTTCACATTTTCCGTTAACTACTTGTTCGTTAGCCAAAACAGTTTTATCTTTCGGGCACCAATTAACTCTGCTTTTAGCGCGATACGCTAGCCCTGCATTATATAATTGAATAAACATCCATTGAGTCCATTTATAATAATCGGGGTCTATTGTGTTAACTTTACGCGACCAATCAAAAACAGTGCCCATAGATTTTAACTGCCGGGTCATATAAACTATGTTTTGCTTAGTCCATTTTTCCGGATGAATCCCATTTTTAATCGCCGCATTTTCAGCTGGCAATCCAAAAGCATCAAAACCAGTTGGATACATAACGTTATGCCCTGTCATACGTAAGTATCTGGCTTTAATATCCGGCAAAGCAAAAGCATACCAGTGACCTATATGAAGATTACCAGAAGGATATGCAAATTCCGTAAGAAGCATTATATTTTTCTTTCCGGCAACAGCATCTTTGGTATTATAAAGTTTTTTTGCTTCCCAATACTTTTGCCACTTTTTTTCAATTTTTCTGGGATTATATTTTATCATATTTATATCTTATACTATCATAATGATATAAATTTTAAAATCCTAATAACCGATAAATATTTAATAATTTTTTCTTTATTTTATATCCATTGCAATGTTTTAAAACTTTCGAAAACAAAAAACGCCCGCAATTCAAAATTTGAATTGCGGGCTTGTTAATTTTCCTGCCTTCGGGCAGATAGCCAACCTTCGCCCTTTGGGCTACGGTTGGCAGGAAACTACGGAACGGGTACGCATATTGTCACCGCCATCGGAACAAAACGAAGTCACATAGACACTATTATCGTAATCACAGTACATGATAGGCACATTATCATTGGAGTCGCGAGAACCAGCGCAGCGCGTAAACCCCTCCTTGTCTAAGTTACTTCCCGTTGCCAATAAGTAACCAAACCCAAGAAGTAAACGCTCCAAAAGTGTGATTCCTTTCACTTCTTTATTTCGCAAACTGTCGGCAGAGAGGTTTTTGTTTTCCTCGTCTGCTTCGATGTTCTGCTTGAAACAAACAGAGTAGGAGCCATCATTGTTGGGGCTGCGGTCGTTAAATAGGACCACGTCATAATTCGAATGTATACTTCCTCCGCTTTCTTTAATTGATGCAACTACCTTGTTGCAAGTTACGCCTTTCAGAACCGGGATGGTCCAGAGGCCTTCTTGTTCTGAAATCGCCAAGCTGGCGATTTCAGAATCGTACTCGGTAATCATACCGAGTGCCTTGTAGACTTTGCGCCAGTCAAGTTTGGCGGCAATTTGGGTTGATTTTTCAACCAATACCAATTCGCCAGAGAGGAAACGCTTAACACCTCTCATCCCACCCATCTTGTCGATAAGAGCGTTCATGAGAGCCATTTCACCGTATTTCATCGTACACATCCTTTCTTTAGCTTTTAGCTAAAAGAATAACCTCTACCAGAGATTATGGGGTTTACCGTCAAAATGACAGTTGTAGCTAAAAATTATAAAATTTATTAATATCTTTTAGCTACAACTGTCTACTATTGGTGATATTCAAATGTAAAAGAGCTAATTCTTACTATAACTTTATTGTAGCATATAAGTAAAATACTGTCAATTATTTGAGGGCTAAATTCTAAACAGTTTTTTTGCATTTTGGGTGGTTGCATCAGCCACTTCTTTAAAACTAATACCTTTTAATTCTGCAATTTTTTGAATAGTATGTTTTATAAAAATAGGCTCGTTTCTTTTACTTCCTTCTTGAATGGGAGTTAAATATGGGCAATCTGTTTCAACTAAAAGTTTATTCAATGGAGCATTCTTAATAACCTCATCAATGTTAAATTTAAAAATTATTCCGTTAATGCCCAAATAAAATCCCATATCCATATACTTTTGCGCCTGCTCTTGTGTGCCTGTAAAACAATGGATTACCCCTGTGAGTTTTTGTGTTTTTAAAATTTCTATAACATCATCATGCGCCATTCTACAATGAAGAATCACCGGTAAATTTAATTCTTTTGCCAATTCTAATTGCTGTAAAAATACTTGTTTTTGTTTTTCTTTAAATTGTTTTAATTTGGCACTGGTCTTTGGTTTATAATAATAATCCAAACCAATCTCGCCTATTGCTACCACTCTTTGATTACTGTTCAGAACAAGTTTTTTATATTTTTCGCTATCAAAAAATTCCTCTTTAATTAAAAAATCGCCTTCATCGGGATCTGTTCTTATTTTTTGGAATTCTGCCGCCGCATAAATTGGATGAAGCCCTATTGCCGCATATATTCCTTCGTTATGCATTTTTGCCAAATTAACCGCCTGTTCTGAAGTTTCAAATTTTGTGCCAACATTTATTACCCAAATATTTTCTGTTATGGTTCTTTTTATGACTTCGTCAAAATCTTTTTTGTAGGCATTAAAGTTCAAATGGCTATGAGTATCAATTATCATATGCTCTATAATATCTTAATTTTAAATAATAAAAAAGTGGCTGCTTGCGCACAAGCAGCCACATCGATTTTCGATTAGCATCACTAACCCTGTCGAGTTGTCTTGATGAAGAATTCAAAAATTCTTCTTTTATTGCTTCCCATCTTTCTGTAGAATTGAATCTAAAAGCTCTTTGCGATAAATCGGAATTTCTTTGGGCGCCTCAATTCCGAGCCTCACCGTTGTGCCATTCATGATTTCAAGAACCACGATCTTAATGTTGTCACTGATAACAATTTCCTCATTTTTCTTGCGGGAAAGAACTAACATTTGTTTTCTCCTAAAAAGTCGGATTCCATGGCTCTATCAAGTCATCTTAACCTGATAAAAAGAGCTACATTTATTATATCAAACAAACAGTGAAAGTCAATAGCTGATGCTAATTTAAATCCTCGGAAAGAGCGCCTCTTGTTTTTTCTGCTCAATTAATTGTTTAATTTTTTCTGAAGTTTCTGGTAAAAATGGGCATAGTAAATCTGCAATACTTTGCAACGCAAAAAGAATATCGGAAATAATTTGATTAGCGTTTTTTTTCGCTTCCCATGGCTTTTCTTCGTTTATGTATTTATCACAAAATCCAATTAATTCCCAAATTGATTTTAACGCCTCATTAAACTTAAAACTTTCCAAATACTTTTTACAATTTTTTTTTGCCGTATTGACTGCTTTATTAATTTTAAAACTTGGTTTTGCCTGTGAAGTATTTAGCTTGATAGCCATAGCAGTGGTTCTGGCAACAAGATTGCCAATTCCTCCAGCTAAATCTCCATTATATCTTTGCTCAAATTTTTCATAGGTAAAATCTCCATCTTCTACTGGAGAAATTTCCCTTAAAAGATAATATCTTACGGCATCTGTGCTATATTTTTTAACAAGTAAAAATGGGTCAATTACATTTCCTAAAGTCTTAGACATCTTTTGGCCATTTGAATTTATAAAGCCATGTATAAAAATTTGCCTTGATGGCGGCAAATCAGCCGACATAAGCATTGCTTGCCACATAGAAGACTGTTGTCTAAGATTATCTTTTCCGGCCACTTGAAGCCCTGGCCAAAAGTCATTAAATTTACCCAAATTATCCGGCCAGCCCAAAGCCGAAATATAACTCACAAGAGCATCAAACCAAACAAATATTATATGTTTATCGTCGCCGGGGACTGGCACGCCCCAGGGCATTTTTTCTTTTAATCTTGAAATGCTAAAATCTTCTAATCCACGACTGGTAAATTCTTTAATTTCATTGAATCTTGATTTCGGAATAACAAATTCAGAATTTTTTTTATAAAAATTCAGGAGTTTTTTTTGATATTTAGAATAGCGAAAAAAATAATTCTCTTCTTCAATAATCTCTATTTCCTGGCTTGAATGAATTGGACATCTGCCTTTTATAAGTTCTGATTCTGTTTTTTCCAATTCGCAACCAACGCAATATTTAATTTTATAATTTTTTTTATAGATATCTCCATTTTTATTGCACCGTGACCAAAATTCTTGCGCCGCCTTAATATGATGCGGGTCAGTTGTACGAATAAAGTTGTTATAGCTTAAATTTAAAGCAACTTTTAAGCTATTAAATTTTTTTGCGTATATATCACAATAGATTTGTGGTTCAAGATTATTTTCTTTGGCTTTACGGAAAATTTTTAAACCGTGTTCATCCACGCCTGTATTAAAAAATACTTCGCACCCTTGTGCCTGATAATAACGCGCAAGTACATCTGCCTGAATTATTTCTAATGCGTAGCCGATATGCGGGTCGGCGTTAACATATGGCAGAGTAGTTGTAATATAGAACTTTTTATTTCTGTTAGACATATAGTATAATAATTATAACACTTTTTAATAACTTTTCATGACTTTAACTCCTCATTTGCTTTTAGGGGCCGCCGTTGCCTCAAAAATAGAATATCTGCCCGCGGCATTATTGATGGCTTTTTTAAGCCACTATTTTTTAGATTTAATTCCCCATATTGAATACTCTATTGATAATATTACAAAAAAGCAATGGCAAAAATCGATGCCCGATATTTTAAGAGTGCTTTTGGATTTTTCATTTGGCATGTTATTGATTTTAATATTTTCACATCCATCAACTAATGGACAGATTGTAATTTATATAGGCGCTTTTATTGCTCTAATACCCGACAGTTTAACTATCATAAGTTCTATTTATCCAAATAAAATTTTATTAAAACACGACCAATTCCATAGGGAAAAAATACATTTTTTAAAACACAAAAAAATCTCCACCTTTTGGAGAATCTTAAGCCAACTTTTAGTAATTATTATCTCTATTATTCTATTAATATATTAGTTTCATTATCTCTTCTTTTTTCTAAAAACTCTTTTAAAAATTCATAAATAATTCCAAAAACCGGCACGGCAAAAACTGTGCCCAAAAAGCCAAAAATCTGAGACCCTACAAGCAAGGCTAATAAAACTAATACTGGAGGAAGGTCAATCATTTTTTTCATTAATATAGGAGTTAAAAGATTATTTTCTATTAACTGAATTAATAAAAAAGCAGACAAAACATAAAATACCAAATACCAAGAAGTCGAAGGAGAGGCAACAAATATAATCAATAAAATACTAGTTACCCATGGCCCTATATATGGTACGAAGTTTAAAATTCCAGCCAACAAAGCAAGAATGAAAACATACTTTACTCCAAATGTGTAAAAAACGATAAAAGAAGATACTCCCACAAAAAGACAGGCCAAAATTCTTGCTCCAAACCAACCGGCAACTTTGTTTTGAGCCCTTTTGAAAAGAGTCATTATGAGCGCTTCATATTTTTTAGGACATAGTAATACCAAAACTCTTTCTACGCCTTTTTCTTCTAAAGAAAGAAAAAAAGCAATTGCCAAAATAAAAATAGTTGAAGCGAGTCCGCCAAAAAAGGTTAAGAGAGCACTTATAACACCTTTAGAGCTTTTTTCTAAGTTCCCGGTTAAAATTTTTGAAACCTCTCCAAATCCTTCTGCAACATCAAAGCCAAATTGCCTTAAAAGAGGGCTAATTCTCTCAAAATAACTAGGCAACGACTGCGATAGTTGTTTTACTTCATAAACAAAAATAGGAGCTGTTAAATAAATTAGAAGACCCAAAAAACCAAAAATTGATAAATAAATTAAAAATATTGCAATAATTTTAGGAATATAAACCTTCCTTAAAAAGTTAACAGCTGGCTGAAGTAAGATAGAAATCACGAGGGCGAAAAAAAACCAGACTGCAATATCTCTGGCAAGATAAATAACATAAAAAATAAAACTGGCTATGAAAAACTTAATGATTGTTTCCCAAGAAACATCTAAGGTTTTTTCTGACATATCTATTTACTTTAAATTAAATCTTCAATAAATGCTGAAGTTTTTCTTTTTCTTTAAATGGCCCTATTACGGCTAAATTAAGATTTTTTGATAAAAATATATCTTCAGCTACTTTTTTTATATCATATATAGAGACTTTGTCAATATTTTTAAATTTTTCTTCTAAAGTTAGAATTTTACCTTCTAATAATTCTTGAGAAGCATAAAAAGATGCCTGGCTGTCTGATGACTCTAAAGACAATGCCGATATTCCCTTTAAATAATCTTTTGCTTTTTGAAGTTCCTTTACTGTAATTGTTCTATTTTTTAAATCCTTGTATTCTTCTAAAATTAACCTGACTGATTTTTCTAAATTTTTGTGATCTATTCCTGCCTGAGTTACCAAATACCCAGTATCTGAAGTAGCATCAACCGAAGTATGAATATAATAAGCCAAACCCTGCCTTTCCCTGACTTTAATAAAAAGTCGAGAGCTCATATTGCCGCCTAAAATTATAGACAATAAAGATAGAGCATTTCTTTGGGGATGAAATAAATCATAAGCCCTTACTCCAAGACAAAAGTGAGTTTGGTCTGTTTTTTTAAAGTGCAACATTGTCTCTGGTTTTTGCTGTTCTTCTTTTGTTTTGATTTTTTCTTGAGCATCTCTAATTTCTATATTTTTAAAATACTCTTGTACTTTATTTTTTACATTTTTTGAATCTATATTCCCCGAAACACAAACAACAATGTTTGATGAAGAATAATGATTTTTATAATAATCTAAAACTTTTTGCCTATTAAAGCTCAAGATATTTTCTTTTTCCCCAATAATTCTCCAACCGGCCGGCTGATCTCCATAGAGCAACTTTTCGAAAAGCTCAGAAACATAAGCGGTTGGAGTATCTAAATACATATTCATTTCTTCAATTATTACGCCTTTTTCTTTTTGCATTTCTTTTTGGTCAAATTTAGAATTCAAGAACATATCAGAAATCCAATCTAATGCAACGTCCAAATGTCTCTTGTCGACTTTGGCCCAAAAACCAGTAATTTCTTTTGAGGTAAAAGCATTATATTCTCCGCCAACCATATCTAAGGTCTCAGCTATTTCTAAGGTGTTTGGTCTTTTTTTTGTACCCTTAAAAAACATGTGTTCTAAAAAGTGTGAGATGCCATTTATTTCCTTTGTTTCGTGTTTGGACCCTGTGCCAACTAATATCAAAACTGTCACGCTGTTGGCATTTTTTGATGGAACGGTAATTAATCTTAATCCGCTTTTAAGTGTAGTTTTTTGAAACATTTTATTTTTTTTACTAATAAAAAACTTTTTCTTTTAAATAAAATCTGATATTTTTTTGACTAAATCAGAAATTTTTATTCTTTCTTGAGCCATTGTATCTCTATCTCTTATTGTAACATCATTATTTTTTAAAGTTTCGGAATCAATAGTTATGCAAAACGGAGTACCAATTTCATCCTGACGACGATAACGCTTACCTATTGATCCAGTTTCGTCATACTGACACATCCAGTGCTCTTGTAAATTATGAAATATATCTAAGGCGGGCTTAGTTAGCTCTTCTTTCTTTGATAAGGGTAATACTGCAATTTTAATCGGCGCAATCTGCTTTGGAAATTTTAATACCACTTCTGTTTCATGAATTGCATTATCCTTTCCAGATCTTGCTTTTGATTCTGAATAGGCATCTATTAATGTTGCAAGCATTATTCTATCTAATCCGAAAGTTGGTTCTATAACATAGGGAATAAATTCCTTTAAAGAATTTTCATCTTTATATGTAAGATTCGCTCCAGAAAAAGTAATGTGATTTTTGAGGTCATAGTCAGTACGATTAGCAATTCCAGCTATTTCATCCCAACCAAAAGGAAAATTATAGTAAGTATCAACTGTTCGTTTTGAATAATGAGCCAGCTCATCTTTTGGTAATTCAACAGTTTTAATATTCTCTTTTTTAAGACCAAGGTCATTAATAAAAAAGTCTTGCTGATATGAAAGAAGATCAGAAAAAGCCTTCTCGTCATTGTTTGGTTCCACAAAGTATTCAAATTCAGCAATAGTGAATTCCTTCATTCTAAAAGTTAAGTTGCCAGCGGTAATCTCATTACGGAATGAGCGACCAACCTGGGCGATACCCAAGGGCAGTTTACGACGCATAGAGTCAAGCACTAATTTAAAATCTGTAAACATCGTTTGAGCAGTTTCGCCACGTAAGTATGTGGCAGATGTATTGTCTTCTGTAGTTCCAATGAAAGTTTTAAATAATAAGTTAAAATTTTTGGGTTCAGTCCATTCAACTTTTTTACTGTGCGTTTTTTCGTGTTTTTTAATTTCAAGAGATTTATCTGATCGTAATCTTGTATGACAAATTTTACATTCTACTAATGGATCTGTAAAATTTTTAATATGTCCAGATGCTTCCCACACTTTTGGATTCATAATAATTGGCCCTCTAATACCAACTACATCTGACCTCTTCTGAACAAATTTTTTCCACCATAAATTTCGAATATTATTAAATAATTCCGTACCCAAAGGACCATAGTCATAGCTATTAGATAGTCCGCCATAAATTTCAGAGCCAGGGAAAATAAATCCTCGCCTTTTACATAAGGAAACTATTTTCTCCATCAAATTATTTTCTATTTTTTTCTCTTTCATAATCTCAAATTTTTAAATATGCTTTGTATATTATTGCACTATTCCACCACTAGGAGTACTTGTGTCGTCTGGCAAACTAGTATTTACCGGCAATGATTTGCCCTGAGCAATAGACCCTGTAAATTGATCTTCTGCGGTAATACTTGCTTCACTGACAAGAGAAGCTGTGCTTCCTTTTTGGGAACTATCGGGAATTAAAGAAACTTGAAAAGAAATAGAAGGAGCATTGCTTAAAATTCCCATACCAGCTGTAATCGGTGCCCCACCAGAAACATTCCAAACTATTTCCCGACTGTTGTTGTCAAATGAAAAATTTAAAAATTCTGCTTCTGGTAAAACTCTACCAGTTAAACTTACATTTTGCGGCAAAACTGCTCTGACTTTTGCGTTTTTAGTATCATTAAAATAATTTTTAAGCTCCCAAGTTATTGTATAGGTCGTTGGCGTGCCAACTATTGGAGGAGTAGGACCCGAATTTGTAATTCCTGATTTATTTGAATAATATCCTTTTTGCAAAACTTCCAATTTTGAATTAACTTTTGTTTGAAACTCATTAATAATTTGAGAAATATCAACCTTATTTTTTATTATTGTATTATTTTTTTCCAAATCAGATTGAGTCCAATCATTTTTTAATTGAACATCAAACTCAACTTTACCTTCCTTTTGGGGAGCTAAATATCTTAATTCTGGCACTTGCTTATAATCCCAAGCGATTAATCTATCATTTGCTCTAACTTCACCAGTTGAAGATTTTATACTCTGCATATCTATAGCTTGACCGTCTAACTTAGTTAATAAAAATAAATTATTAAAAGGGGTAGACCCGATGTTTCTAAAGAAAATTTCGTAATGCAACTTTTCTCCGGGAGAAGCGACATAATTTGGATAACCATTAATTCGCTGTGATATAAAAATTAAAGGCTCGACAATAGACACCTCTTTATTTGTATCTTTTATTAAAACAAAAACTCCATCCCGCCACATGCCGAGGCGGGCGACAAAGCCCAATGATTGTCCTGGATCGCCGGTAATTCTTCCATTAACTGTTACTCTGCCGCCCTGTGCTTTATTTAGCGTTGGAATTTTCCATTCAGATTTGTCTAAAGATGAGGGAATCGAACTTTCTAATTGGAAACCATTTATGGAATCAATTTTTATACTAAGGTTTTCTAAAGGATAATCTATATTAGAAAAATAATTAAGCGAATACTGCATTTCTTTACCCCTTTCTGCTTTTGAAGGTAAATCAAAATCTAATGTTATCGGCACTGAATTAATTTTTACGCTAAAAGTGGTATAAGATTCAAAGCGAACTGTTAGATTTTTAGGCATATAAGAAAGCCATGCCTTGGCTATGGCTAAACTATTTTCGCTACCTAAAAGCCTTGTTTTAAATTTTACGAAGTTCTCATCTCCTGGATAAATATCTTTTAAATCTTGGGTGAATCTTGTTTTGCCGTCTTCTGTTAGAGAATGCTCGGGAAGTTCAAAAATAAGACTTGGCTCTTGCAAAACAGAGTTTCCATTGTTTTTATATTTAACAGTATATTCTATCTCGTCGCCCATTTTAATAGTATCAGTTCCTAAAATTTCTAATTTTAAAACTTCTTTTGAAAAAATATTGTCACGATAAAGCCAAAAGCCGAAAAAACCCCCAACAATAACAACCAATATTAGAAATACAAAAATTATTTTTTTATTCATATTATTATTGTAGCATTACAGAGTGACTAGACAAAATATAGTAATAATAATTATCCGATACTTCTCTAAATAAATCTTGCGAAAAGACATCTATTTTTAGTTTTAACAAAACCTTCCAATCTTTTTTCAGAATTAACCTTAAGATTTTAACAATATCTGAATTAATTGTTTTCGCATCTATATCAGAATATAAACAATTTTTACAAATAATGCCACCCTCTTTATTAGAAAAATAAAGACTGTGCGGATTTAGCTTTAATCTACAGATAATACACTTTTGAATTTCGGGATGATACCCTATTACAGATAAAAAATTCCAAAGAAAGTAATAATAAATTAATTGAACGATAGAAGCTTGTAATTTATGGCTGTTTAATACGTTGAATGTCTCATTTAATAAAATAAAAATATCTTTATCTTTTTCCTGCCCTCTAATAAAGTTGTCTAAAACTTCGCTTATTTGGTAGCTTATTTTTAATTTATTGTTATCTTTGATTATATTACTAAATTTTTCTATTGTAACTGTGTCGGTAAGGGTTTTACGATTTTTCCCTTGAATAAACTCAATTTCCGATAAGGAAAAAATTTCAATTCCTCCCCTTAATTTTGAAGTTATTTTTCTTATAGCGCGGGCCACTACTTCTAATCTTCCGAAGTCATGGGTAAAAACTGAGAAAACCCTGTCCGCTTCAAATATATCCTTCTTTTTAAAAATAAACCCTTGTGTTCTATAATAAATGGCCATACATTAGACTTGTTGCTTAATAATAATTCTACTGTAAATTGAAAGTTTTAAGGCAAAAACTATTAGCAATAAGTCTATTTTTAATCTTACTTGCCGCCTGTTTCTTCTAATTTCTTTAAGTATTTTATTTTTTTATGTATTTTGTGTTTTTTTATAAGATCAACTTCCCATGTTCCTTTCTTTTTAAGATCGTTAAGTGCCCTATTAAAAATACTTTTTGATATTGTTTCCCCATACTTTTTAGGAAAAACCTCTTCTTCCATTCTAAGTCTTTCTCTAATATTTAGCCCTTTGGTTGGGCCTGTTCTTATGCTGCTTCTTTTAAGAATATCCCTAAATTCACTTCTTGGTAATTGCGCTTTTTTATCAAATAATGACATATTTTTTAATTTTTAATAATAACTTTTGCTGGTCAATTTCTACCTCTTTTTCTATATCTATTTCTAACTCTGGAGTTTCATCTAAATAAAAATCTTTTGCTTTGATTTCTTTTAATATAAATTCTTTATTTTTCTCTAAAATTTTACTGATTATTGATTCGCCAGAGAAGAAAACTAAAACTTTATCTTCTGGCTTTAAGCCAATCTTTTTCCTCATATCTTGAATACATCTAATTACATCTCTTACTATTCCTTCTTCTTTAAGTTCTGGTGTGATTTTTGTATCAAGTTCTATTATATTTTTTATTTTAGAATCAAAAACAATTTTTTTCACATTGACTTCATCTTTTATCAATTCTAATATTTCTTTTTCGCCTTCAATATTCAATATTGTATTTTTTATTTTTATCAAAGCAATCGGCTGTCTTACTTTTATTCCCTTTTCTGATCTTTCTGCTAAGGCTAAGTTAACAATACTACGCGCTTCATCCATTTTAGTTTCAAGTTCTAAATCGGTGTAATTTTTTTCTTTTATTTGAGGCCAGCTACATAAATGAACTGATTCTGGCATATTATTTATTTTTAAACTTTGATACATCTCTTCTGCAAAAAACGGCATTATCGGACCTATTAACTTTGTAATATTTAAAAGCACATAATAAAGAGCCGACATTGCTTCTGATCTATCTTGGCTATCTCCTGCCTCTGCAGACAGGTTGTGAAACCTTTTCCTTGACCTTCTTATGTACCACAAAGATAAATCATTTATGAAAAAATCTTCTATGGCAAAAACCACTTTAGCAACATCATATTTTTCTAAATTAAGTTCTGCGACGCCAATCAAGTGATCTATTTTCGACAAAATCCACTTATCTAAAACATTTTTCGGAGATGGAGTCAAATCTATACTAGACAACTCTTCCTTTTTAACATATGTACTAAAAAAAGTATAAATATTATGAAGAGTTAACAATCTTCTTTTTGATTCATTAGCTACACCATAGCCAAAATGAAGATTTTCGGCTGGATTCTGTTTTGAATACATCCAACGCATCGGATCAGCTCCAATAATTTTAATTGCATCATCAAGCCAAACAGCATTACCCTTTGATTTGTGCATTTCTTCTCCTTTCTCGTCTTTAACTAAAGCATAACCAAAAATTGTTTTCACTGGACTTTTCCCCTCCAAAACAGTCGACATCACCAATAGACTATAAAACCAATTTTTAAATTGTCCGGGAAATGATTCGCAAACTAATTCTACGGGAAACCATTTTTTCCAATATGACTTATCTGAAAAATAATTTGTAGTAGAATACGAAACTATTCCAGCATCTAACCATGGGCTTCCAACGTCTGGTATTCTAGAAATTAATTTATCGCATTTTTTACATTTTATTTTTACATTATCAGCCCATGGCCTGTGGGGTGATTTTCCGCCAACTGGTGAATCAAACTTTTCCCATCCCTCAACCGCTCTTTTTTGTAGTTCTTCTTTTGAACCGATAACTTCAAAATTCCCACACTGACACTCAAAAATAGGTAAAGCTAAGCCCCAATATCTCTTTTTTGAAATCAGCCAATCGTGCATATTTTTTAACCAGTCCAACTCTCTCTCTTTTCCAAAAGAAGGAATCCAATTTATTTTTTTAGTTATTTCAACCAATGGTTTTCTTAATTTTTCCATTGAAATATACCATTCATCAACAACTCTCCAAACCAATTCTTTTTTACACCTCCAGCAAGTTGGGTAGCGATGTTTATAGTCTTCTACTTTATAAAAAAACTCACCATTTTTATAGCTTTTTAAATAATCAAAAACCATTTCTGGATTTTCTTTGGCATTTTTCCCAGAAAAATCATTCATTCCATCTAAATAAACTGCTGATTCATCAATAATATCAATTACTGCCAAATTTTCTTTTTGACTTATTTTAAAATCTTCTTGACCAGCCGAAGGAGCAATATGAACTATGCCTGTTCCTTCGGTAGCTGTAACTAAGTCCTTGTCTAAAACAACTGTGTGAAAAGTTTTTTGTTTTTGCGCTCCTATTTTTTTAACTCTTGGTAGATTATCAAATGGTCCATTATATCTTAAGCCTTTTAATACTTTTCCTTTAAAAGTATTTTTTAAAGTAAATTCTTTTTCAAGAATATTTTTAGCTAAACTTTTTAATAAAATTAATTTTTCTTTGCCATTATCGTAAAGACCATATTCTAAATCTTGATTTATGGCTAAAGTAACATTGGCTGGTATTGTCCAAGGAGTAGTTGTCCAAACTAAAAATTTTGCTCCGTTGAACTTTTTATCTAAAATCGGTAATTTAAAAAAAATCGCTTGGTGAGTAATTTCTTTATATTCCTCTGTTAAAATTTCATGCTGAGAAATTGCGGTTCCACACCTTGGACACCAAGGAACTGAATCTCTACCCTTATACAAATAACCTTCTTGCCAGCATTTTTTTAAAAAATGCCAAATAGCATAATTATTTTCATCAGACATTGTGTAATAAGAATTTTCCCAATCCATCCATTGACCCAATCTTATTGATTGCTGTGTTTGTATGGCCGAATACTTTCTGACCCTTTCTTTACATTTTTCAATAAAATTATCGATTCCGTATTTTTCAATATCTTTTTTATTTTTAAAACCAAGTTCTTTTTCTACTTCAACTTCAACCCACAATCCCTGGCAGTCAAAACCGTTTTGATATCTTAAGTCAAACCCTTGCATCGCCTTATATCTTTGGAATAAATCTTTATAAGTCCTGCCCCAGGCATGATGAACTCCCATAGAATTATTTGCGGTAACAGGACCATCTAAAAATGACCAAGGTTTTTTACCTTTATTTTTTTGGCGGAGTTTTTCAAAAATTTTATACTCTTGCCAAAATTTTAAAATTTTATCTTCGTTTTCTGGGAAATTATATGCCATATTTTTAATTTAATTCCTTTATTTCTCCAGTGTGAATTTCTCTATCTTGTTTCATTGCCTCTATTAAAGAAACGCCGTTTATCCTGCTTTTTAAAATCCACCAGAAAAATGCATGAGTAATTATTAAAATAGTTTTGTCGTTATATTCTTTCTCTATTGATTCAAAAAAATTAGAGATTCTTTCAGCCAACTGTTCATAGTTTTCTCCTCCTGGCATAGCTTGCTTTATTCTATGCGACTCATCCTTAAAGTAATTCTCAGATTCCTCAACTAATTTTCCATTAAAAGATCCAAAATCAATCTCCCTTAGTCTTGTGTCAAAATTGACTGGTAAATTCAATTTTTCAGACACAATTTGAGCTGTTTCCTTAGTTCTTAGCAAATCTGAGGCAAATATCAAGTCTATCTTCTTTTTACTAATTTCTTCTGCTGCAACCTTTACCATTTCTCTGCCAAGACCAGTTAAGGGATTATCAAAAGTCTCTGGCCACGAAGAAGCAATCTCTCTTACATTAGACAACGCCTCACCATGCCGCAATATATAATACTTGTTATTCAACTTCATAATTACATTTTTTCTAATGAATTAATTCCGAGCAACCATAATCCATTTTTCATAATAATTGAAAAAGCTTGTGTTAAGGCCACCTTATATGGTGAGAATTCGTCTGTGCTATCAATAATCTTATTATTGGCATAATAATTATTAAAATCTCTCGCTATCTCTATTAAATACAAAACTATATAATGAGGTTCATATTCTTTACTAGCCTTTTCAATTATTTCTGGAAAATAACTCATATCTTTTTCTAATTGACTAATTTCGTTTGGAATATTTTTTAGAGATGATTTAATTTTCTCTACTTTTGCTTTCTTTAAAATTGACTGTGCTCTTGCATAAGAATATTGTAAATACGGCCCGGAATCCCCCTCAAAAGAAATTGATTTTTCGAAGTTATAAATAATATCACTACCAATTGACTGCTTTAAAATCGAATATTTTAAGGCTCCGATTGCAACTTTTTCTGTAATTTCTTCTTTTTCCTTATTAGATAAATCTCTATCTTTTATTTTTTCTGCAACTAATTTTTCGACCTCACCTATTAAAAATTCCGCGGTTATTACTTTGCCAGTTCTTGAAGACATTTTACCTTCGGGTAAACGCATCATTCCGTGGCCAATGTGCTTTGTCTTTTCCGCTAATTCAGGGAAAATTTGCAACATGGCAGACAGTAAAACTTTAAAATATTCATTAATTTCGTTTCCTGTTACAACTACTGATTGGTCATATTTATACTTTTTATACTTTTCTTTTGCCAAAGCCAATTCTTTTGCTTCGTAAGTAGGTAGTCCTTCTGAATTTATAAAAACTCTTGTGTGAAGCCCATATTGTTCACCCTTAAAAATAATTGCTCCTTTCTCGCCTTTCTCAAAAATTCCTTTTTTAAGTCCATTCCCAACGATTTTTTTACCGAAATCTGAAATCTCGCTTTCAAAAATAAAATAATCAAATTTTGTTCCAAGCTTTTTATAAAGCCCATTAAAGTGGTCCAAGCTCCATTTCTTTCCTTCGTCATAAATTTTATTGACATTTTTATCACTCCTCTCAAAAATCTTTTTATTTAACTCAATAATTTCTTTTTTAAAACTTTCATTTTCATCATAACTTTTAGTACCAAATACATATGAATCTTGCCAAGACAAATCAGGTTTTTCTATTTTCCCCCAAATTGCTTTTGCAATTCCAAGACCCACATCACTTTGATAACATATCTTTTTTATTTTAGCCCCATTAAATTCAAAGATGCGCGATAACGACTCACCAATGGAATTACTCATTAAGTGACCTATGTGGAATTCTTTTAAAATATTAGGATCTGTATATTCAACAATAACTTTTTGGTCTTTTAAATTTTGGTTTTTTCCAAAATTTTCTTTGCCTTTTAAAATTTCTTTTAAATTATTAATAAAAAACTCTTCTGATAAATAAAAATTAATGAATCCCGGAGAGACTGCTTCAATTTTTTTAAAAAGCTTATTTTTACCAATTTGGGAAATAATTTTATCTGCAATTTCCATTGAATTTTTTTTAAATTGTTTAGATAAAACCAAAGCCAAACTCGTTGAATAATCTCCATGATTTATTTCTTTTGATTTTTCAATTAAAATTTCAGGTAAATTAAAACCTGATTTTTTAACTGCTGTTTCAATTATTTTTTTTAACTCTTCTTTTATCATTTTATCACAGTTCCAATAAAGGGTTTGTTATTTAAAAAATCCTCCAATCTTTCCAAATTTTTACCGTTAATTATGACTACCTTTATTTTTAACACATCTGCAATCTTTGATGCTCTAGGGTCAAAAGGCATAGACAGGCCCGGCACCCACTTACTTCCAACAATTTTTCTGAACTCTCGCCAGTTTATTTCTTTTATTTGTTTTGCATTAGGAAATTTATGGGGGTCTTTATCATAAACATAATCAATATTTGTTAAATTAATGATCGTCTTTAGACCTGAATTTTTAGCCATTATAACCGAACAATAATCGGTGGACCATCCTGGTTTCCAGCCAGCGGCTATTAATATATCTTTTTTTGTATTTATTTTTTTTGTAGGGTCTGTAATAACTTTTATGTAAGAATCTTTAACAAACACTTGTTTTACGATTTCTGCATTAAGACGCGATACATTTATACCTATCCGATCGCGCTCAGCATCGTCTGCCTCAAATTCTAATAATGCTTTTTGGTATAATCTGCATATTTTACCACCCCCAACATAGATAAAAAATCTTTTTTTACCAAGATATTTTTTCAAACAATGCCTAAAATTCTTCAAAAATCCTATATCAATTTCATTAGGAGCCACCAAAGACCCGCCCAAAGATATAATAATAGTCTCTTTTACCATATCTAAACTTATCATAAAAACTCTTAAAAATAAAGGTTTTAGGGATTTACTTTTGCAAACTTAAAATAGTTGCGATAAGCAATTATGAGTGATAGACTAAACTCAATGCAGATATTATCTGAAAACAAAAAAGCCTATTACGATTACGAGATACTCGAAAAATTCGAGGCGGGTTTGGTTTTACAAGGCCAAGAGGTAAAATCAATAAGAGGGGGGCATATTAACTTGGCTGGGTCTTATGTTGTTTTTAAGCAAGAAGAACCATATTTAATTGGAGCTAAAATACCGGCCTATCAGCCTAAAAATACGCCCGAAGACTATAATCCCGAAAGATTGAGAAAACTTCTTTTAAATAAAAAAGAAATACATCAGCTTATTGGTAAGTCAAATGAAAAGGGGTTTTCTATGATACCCTTGAAAGTTTATACAAAAGATGGTAGGATAAAACTCGAATTCGGTATTGCGAAAGGAAAGAAAAAATACGACAAAAAAGAAAAGATTAAAAAAAGAGATATAGCCAGGGAAATAAATAGGGAATTAAGTAGATAAGAATTTTTAATGGGAGTGATTGTATCGACAGGTGTTCTTTTTTAAAGTAAGCAAATTCAGTATTCTGAAACCTGATAAAACTTTCAGAAAACATATAATTGCCAATTTTTCAAATAGGCAACCAGCGTTAGCTTTCGCTTAATGCTGCATTCTTACTGTTGATTCCTGATAAACAGACTAAGGGTGTTATACCATCAGGATAGATGATTTTTTTCCCTAAAAAATCATTAAAAAATAAAGGGATTAGGATATTAGATTTTTGTTTGTTTCTTATTTAATATCTGAAATACAAAATAGACTAAATTTGTAGAATTATTTTAAAAAAACTTCTGGACGCGAGTTCAAACTCGCCACTTCCACTATTATTAGGTAATTAGATATTAGGTGTTAGATATTTTTTAACTAACATTTAACAACTAACACCCACCACAAATATAAATAGAATGCCAATAAATAATTTCATACGGGCAAAAGAAGTAAGAGTCATAGATGAAAAAGGCGAACAATTAGGTGTTATGAATATTTTTTCGGCTATTGATTTAGCCAAAGAACGTAACTTGGATCTAATTCAGGTCACAGAAAAAGTTGAACCGCCCGTTTGCAGAATTGGAAATTATGGCAAATATCTATACTCTTTACAAAAAAAAGAAAAAAAGATAAACATAAAAACCAGAACCGAGCTAAAAGAAATAAGAATAGGGTTTAATATATCTACTCACGACTTAGAAACAAAAGCAAAACAAGCAGAAAAGTTTTTAAAAGATGGCGATAAAGTAAAAGTGGGAATGATGTTGAAAGGAAGAGAAAAAGCAATGGGAGATTATGCAAAAAAAAAGATTTTATCATTTTTAGAAACTTTAAATTCACTTATACCTATTAAAGTTGAAAGAGAATTAAAAAGAGAACCAAGGGGATTTACAGCTATTATTTCAAAAGAGTAAAAGTATGAATAAAACAAAAAAGGCGCTAACAAAGCGTTTTAAAATAACAAAAACTGGTAAAATATTAAGAAGACTTTCTGGTCTTAACCACTATCAAGCTAAAAAATCTGGACAAAGAAAAAGAAAAGGCCGTAAATGGATTACTGTTTCAAAATCGGAAACCAAAAAAATTAAGAGGTTTTTACATAATATTTAAAATATCTTTTTAATATGCCAAGAGTAAAAAGGGGAACATCAGCCAATAAGCGCAGAAAAGCCTTGCTAAAACATGCTAAGGGTTTTAAATGGGGCAGAAAATCTAAGTACAAATTAGCTAAAGATGCCCTAAGGCATGCCTGGACTTATTCATATCGCGACAGAAAAGTTAAAAAGAGAGACTTTAGACAGCTTTGGCAAGTTCAAATTAACTCAGCCGCAAGAAAATTGGGAATAAACTATAGCAAGCTAATTCATGAATTAAAATTAAAAAAAATTGAAATTGATAGAAAAATTTTATCTACCTTAGTAAAAGAGTATCCCAATATTTTTGAAAAAATAATAGAAGAAGTGAAGTCAAAATAAAAATAATGGCACCAAAAAAAACCGCTTTACCGCGGTTTTTTTTGGTGGTCTAAAACTTTACAAAAACCCCTCTTCTTTTAGTAACTTTAACTTTAGATCAGTTCCTTTATTGTATCCCCCGATTTTTCCATCACTTCTTACGACTCTATGGCATGGAACTTGAGAACTTTTGTTTTTATTCAAAGCATTACCCACCGCCCTATAAGACACTGCATTGCCAATTTTTTCAGCAACCTGCTTGTATGTTAAAACTTTTCCTTTTGGAATCTTTTTTACAATATCGTAAACTTTACTTTGAAATAAGGTCATTGTGTTTTATTAAAAAATCATTTGCTTTTTTTAAAATTTCTTTTCCATTTTTGAGTAATTTTTTAAACGCTTCTTCGTATGGAAGCCAAGCAAAATTTTTATGCTCTTCTGAGATTACCACATTTTTTGTTTTTGTTTCTGCTAAATAAAGAGTAACAATCTTAAACACCCATGGAGCTTTCTTTTTTTCTTTTTCAGTTAATCCATAAGTTCTACGGAAGAAAAATTTTGAATATTCCTTAAAACCAGGAATTATTTTTATATTTTTCAACCCTGTTTCTTCTTTAATTTCCCTTTTAACAGTATTTTCTTCGCTTTCTCCTTCTTCTCCGTGGCCTCTTGCGAATTCCCAATGACCTGAATGATAATGCAAAATCAAATAGTATGGCCTACCATTTTCCATTCTAAAAATTACTGCACCTGCCGATTTTTCTTTTGGCATTGATTATTTAAAATAATTTAATAATTCTTCAACCGAATTAGTATTTATTATGTCACTTTTTTCTGCCCAACCACGACGGGCCTGGCCTACCCCATATTCCATTAAAGTCATTTGGTCTTTGTGGTGTGAGTCGGTGTTAATTATCATTTTTACCCCTTCAGTCTTGGCTCTTCTGATATAAAAACCATTTAAATCCAATCTTTGCGGCGAAGAATTAATTTCTAAAATTGTACCAGTTTGTTTAGCAATTTTCAAAATTACATCAAAATCAATTTTATATTCATCCCT
>CAYHHX010000006.1:0-21181 GCA_964356545.1 uncultured Candidatus Saccharibacteria bacterium
TATCTTCGTTTTTAACCATTAGTGAGATACTAACAAATTAGTTTGTTTTAGTCAACTATTCTTATTTCTTTGTCAGCAAGAAATAAAAGTACCACGCTTTGCATTAAATCATCTAAAACCTAGCTTATACCGATGACTGCATCATTTAAAATTTGACTATTCAAATTTTAAATCAATTTTAATTTTGTTTTTGTCCCGAGGCGCTTTTATTGTCCAAAAAGGCCAAAAATTTACTTGAATCTGCGACAGACTATCTCCCATTCTATTACTTATGGCTTCTTTTATTTCACCGTCTGACTTTTCTCTAAACAAAGAAATCAAATCATCCTTATCAATTGTTTGATATGTCTTAACAGAGAAATCCAAGTTAAGTACTATTTTTTTGTCTTTAATATCTATTGTCTCTGGGCTATGCTGAAAAATCAAACTATCTTCTAAGAAACTTTTTGAAGCAGATATATTAGAATTAATATGTTCTTTGATAAAACTCTCTAAGTCTGACTTTTTAAAAACCAAGGCAGTAGCTCTGGCCTTGGCTTGATAGTTAAATTTATCTACCACGGCTCCCGCCTTAACAGCAGGAAAAGATTCTGTAATCTCTGTAGAAATAGACTCATCTAATAAAATATATTCTTCACTAATTTCATTTTTTAAGACTTCTTGTATTTTATCTAAAAGATTTTTTTGCACAGTATCTTTTGCAATTCTAATATCTTCTTCTGTAACTTTCTTTATTTCACTCGAAAATCCACCTGTCATAGCTTGAGATGAATCAGCATAAACGCTGTAATAATAAGAAGTACCAACTAATTTAGGCACAGAAAACTTGGCTGGTTTTATATTATAGTCTTCACCAGATTCAGTGGCTTGGACTTTTACTACTACCGACCCTGGAATGGTTTTATTATTCTGTTTTTTAGCGGCAGGCACAATAACTTTGTTTAAGGTTATAAAATATTTTCCTGAATCAGATAAAAAATGAGTTCCTATTTTTAAAGTAATGGCTTCTGCTGGAATATAACTATTATAAATTACAATTAAACCTCCTGCTTTGCCATCGTTAGAGGCATTGCCGGTTGCCAAAAATTCCTGCCAAAGATCTTTTTCTGCATCGAAAAATTGCGCTGGTATAGTTTTATTTTTTGAATCAATTGTATCCACAGAATTATCTGCCATTACCTGTTCTTTAAAACTCAATACTTCTATTTTTGGCGAAATTTCTATATTAACTTTCTGTAATTTAAAATACAAAATACCGGCTAATATTAAAAATAAAACACCAGATCCCGCTAAGATTTCTTTTAAAGGAAATTTCTTTTCTTTATTTGAATTCGACTCCTTATGGTGTTTTTTATTTCCACGACCCTTATTGTGTTTTTCTTCTCTAGTTAAAGATTTTATCCCACTTTCTATTTTATGGGCAATTTTAGGCGGTAAAATATCAAACATTTTTTTTGCCATAGTTTTAACGGACGTTAAAATATATTATTATTTTCTTATATCTAATCTAATATTGCTTTAATTCTTCTTACGCCAGAGCTTACGGCTTCCTCTTTTATAATTTTAAATTTTCCTAATTCATCGGCACTTGCAATATGAGGACCTCCGCAGAATTCTTTGCTAAAAATATTTCCCTCTTTGTCTTCAATAAAATAAACCGATACTGTACTACCGTATTTTACACCAAATTCCATTTCTGCGCCAATTTTTTGGGCTTCTTCTCTCGACATTTCTTTTTTTACAACTCGAAATCCTTCTTTAATTTTTTTATTTACGATATCTTCAATTTTATTTTTTTCTTCATCTGTAAGTTTTCTGTCAAAAGAAAAATCAATTCTTAAACGTTCTGAATTAATATTGCTACCTTTTTGTTTTACTGTTTTTCCAAAAACTTCCTGCAAAGCAGCCAACAATAAATGGTGAGCAGTATGCAATCTTATTGTCTCTGACTTATTATCAGCCAAACCACCCTTAAACATTCCAACCGAAGCAGTCCTTGAAAGTTGCTGATGTTTTTCTAGTTCAGCTTGGAAACCTTTTTCATTGATATTAGGGAAAAATTCTTTAATAATATCATAAGGTAAGCCATAACTCTGATATAACAAAAAAACTGATTTAATGTCTGCGCTCTTTGTTTTTCCAATCTCTACAATACCTTTTTCTAATGTCTCTAAAAATTTATTTTTTTCAGCATCAAATTCTTGAGCTATAATATTCCATTTTAATTTATACTGTTCGCCAATCTCTCTTATTAGCTTTTCAGAAAATTCTAATTTATTGATAAATTCATAAGCTACTATTCGCCTAATTAATCTACGTAGTATATATCCGTGCTCTTTATTTGATGGTTTTACGCCGTCAGAAATTAAAAAAAAGATGGCTCGATAATGATCAGAAATAATTCTTCTTTTTTTTTCTTCAATTTCCTTAGGAATAAGTTTTATAATTGGTTCAAATAAATCTGCCTCAAATATATTTTCCTTTTTTTGAACTACCATTGCTAATCTTTCCAAACCCATTCCTGTATCAACACCTGGTGTTTCTAATTTTTCTAACTCTTTACCAGAATTTCCTGATAATAATTCTTCCCTAGTGCCAGGAAAGTAAAATTCATTAAATACAATATTCCAAATTTCTATACCATTTACATAAATTTCTGTGGTTGGACCACAAGGCCCACCTGTTCCAGTTGGACCCCAAAAATTATCTTCAATACCAGATTTTTTAATTTTTTTTTCTGGAATACCTAATTTTTTCCAAATATCATAAGATTTTTCATCAAATTTAACTCCGTGAGAACCTTCAAAAACTGTTACATAATCAATTTCTAATTTTAACTCTTTGACAATAAATTCATGGGCTAATTGAATTGCTTTTTCTTTAAAGTACCCGCCGAAACTAAAGTTACCAAGCATTTCAAAAAATGTTAAGTGGCGCTCATCTCCCACTTCATCAATATCTGATGTTCTTATGCATTTTTGGCAAGAAACAACATTTTGACCATAAGGAGATTTTTCACCTAAATAGTAGGGCTTGAACTGCTGCATTCCGGCAGTAGTAAACAAAACAGACTGGTCTGATGGCAGTAAAGACGAAGAAGGCACTATTTTGTGCCCATTTTTTTCAAAAAAATCTAAAAATTTCTGGCGTAGCTCTTTTGACTGCATTACTGTATTTTACATTAAAAATACCTTAAAATCAACAACAATTATGCAAAGAAAAGAGAGCGAATTTCTTCGCTCTCTACGATGTCGGCTTGTTAAGCCCCAAGGAACTTCCCCTTGGTATTACGGCCAGTTTGGAGAGTCTGGTTGCTCTTTTTAGCGAGGGCTGACGCACCACCCCGTACGTAGATCATATGTGGGTTCGACGCGTCCATCGGTAGTAAACACAAGCCCATCACCAATTGCGTTGAGACGTATGATTACACCAGACTCGATGTTCTCGATGAACACCTCGTCGCACGGATTCTTGTAAATCCGGACTCCACGACCTTCGTAGAAGATCGGGAATTGGTCGCTATCACGCTTGTAACCCAGCGCTGTTGTTCCATGTGCCATTGGGCACCTCCTTTCGAGTTTCTTGATGAAGAAATGTTCTTCATTGTACCCATATTAACTGTATCATACTATATAACTACTGTCAAGTATTTCGGTAATTTGGTTTTTAATAACACAGACAAAAAAACGCTTTTTTATGGAGTAATTTGAATCTTATTTAAGTATATCTATCAGCCACAACCGATGCGGCAAATGACTGAGGTTTTATTCTTGGCTCAAATCCACTGCTTCTTATCAAACCCGTTACCTCTTTTACCATTTCTTTTGTTTTCCCCACCTCACCCACATCAGCATGAATATATTGAAATTGATAATTAAAAGTTGGAGTGGCTTTACCAAATTCTTTTTCTAAAGTTTCTCTTAAAGATAAAGCTAATTCGCAAGATAAATAAACTTCTTGTAAAATTCTGTTTTTCCAATTAATAAATCTTTTTAAAAAAGAATCTGGATAACTCATTTTCTTTAAAAAAAACCTACCTCCAGCTCCTGTTCTCAATACAACAATGGCTATTGGAAAAAATGGTTTATCAGAAGACGGAGAATCGCATCCTACAATAATATCATAAAAAAATGTCGGCTGTTCGTGGATATAATTATAAATTTCTTTGATAACCTCTCCAAACTCTAAATTACCCTTACTTGGGCTATAAAAATGTCCGCTGTTTATAATTTCTTCATTCATATTAGGCAACAGATTTAACAATTTTTATGAATTCCTCTGCATTGAGAGAGGCTCCGCCAACTAAAAGCCCGTTAGCCCCTGTATTTTTAATATAAAGAGCTGAATTATCTGATTTCACACTACCGCCGTAAAGAACTCTTATATTGTCGGATACAACTCTATTATATAATTTACAAATAACTTTTCTTATAAATAAAATAGAGCTCATTGTTTCATCTATAGAGCAGTTGTCGCCAGTTCCAATTGCAAAAACTGGCTCATAAGCAATAATAATATTTCTTATTTCTTTTACATTAATGCCTTTTAACCCTTCTGTAATTTGTCTTTCTAAAACCTCTACTTTTTTACCGCTTTCCCATTCTTCTTTGCTTTCTCCAATACATAAAATTATTTTTAATTTCGCCGATAATGCCTTTTTAACTTTTTTATTAATTTGGATATCGGTCTCGTTAAAATAATTTCTGCGTTCTGAATGGCCAATAATTACATATTCAACCTTTAAATCTCGAACCTGTAAGGCAGAGATTTCTCCGGTAAAAGCCCCTTTTTCTTCCCAAGAACAATTTTGAGCGCCAAGAGTTAAGCCTTTCAGTAAAGATAAATAAACAAAAGGAGGACAAATAACCACCTCTGTTTTCACATTTTTTATCCCCTTTTTTATTGCTTCAAAAAGAATTTTGGCTTCTTTTTGATTTCCAGGATTCATTTTCCAATTAGCTACAATAAGATTCTTCATATAGATTATAATATCATAAAAGTTTTCAAAAACAAAAGGCGAGATTAATATTAATCTCGCCTTTTATTAAATATCGGTCAATACTCTTACCCCGTCTTTGGTAACCGCCATTGTGTGCTCAAAATGAGCCGAAAGCGAACCATCTCGAGAAGCATATCCATAGCCGTCTTTCGCTTTTTTGATGTGCCAGTCCCCTATTGTCACCATAGGTTCCAAACAAATAACCATACCTTCTTTTAAAACTTCTCCTTTATGTCTTGTGCCATAGTTTGGAATTTTAGGGTCTTCATGAAGATCTTTTCCAATACCATGTCCGCAAAGGTCGCGAACAACGCCCAATCCTTGGTCTTCAATATATCTTTGAATGGTGTTACCAATATCTCCAACCGTAACTCCCGACCTCACTTTTTTAATGCCTCTTTTTAAAGCTTTTTTTGTAACCATTATTAATCTTTTGGCTTCAAAAGAAATATTGCCAACAGGAACTGTAACTGCCATATCGGTGTTATAACCCTTATATAAAACGCCTAAATCTAATCCAATTATGTCTCCTTCTTTTAATATTCTTTCTGAAGGCAAGCCATGAACTATTTCTTCATTTATTGAAGCGCACAAAGAATAAGGAAAGCCTTCATAGCCCTTAAAGGCAGGGCGAGCTCCGTGTTTTAAAATAAGGGCCTCTGAGGCCCTGTCTAGTTCTATAGTGGTAATACCCGGCTTAACTAATTTTTCTACTTCTGCTAAAACTGTAGCCAGAATTTTACCACCTTCTGCAATTATTTTAATTTCTTCTGGTGTTTTGATAGTTATCATTAAATAATTTTCACTTTGCAGCTTCTAAAACATCTTTAAATACATCTGAAACTGTCTGTTCTCCATTAATTTTGTTTACAAATAATCCTTCTTTTTCTGCACGTTCTAAAACTGGGAAAGTTTGTTCTTTGAAAATTTCCAAACGTTTTTTTATTACTTCTAGATCATCAAGACCTTTTCTTCTTACGAGCTTTGACCCATCTAAAGGGCATTGTGTTAATTGCTCTGTTTCTTTGTTAAATAAAATTGAGTGGCGTATTAGTTCGCAAATTCTTCTGTTAGAATTTCTAAAAATTGTTGTTTCTGCTGTTATTTCAAGTAAAATAAACTTTATATTTTCTTTTCCATAAAGCTCTTTTAATAAAGGTATTTCCCTTTCTGCTTCATAAACAGTTCTTGGCGAACCAGAAAATATAATGCTTTTTCCATCTTCTGCTAAATCTTTTATTTTTTCTGTCATTAAGAAAACAACAAAAGGAGGGCTATTTAAATTTCCCGATTCCCATTTTTTTATTTCATCACCAACTTTATAGTCATTGCCTTCAATAGTAAAAACTTTATCTGGACTTTCATTTTTGAAAGTTGCTTCTATAACTTTACTAGATTCAAAATGATAATAACCCAACTTATCAGATAAAATTTCTGCTTGAGTTCCCTTTCCGGCCCCAGGAGGACCAAATAAAATAACAATTTGTTTTTCCATAATTTTAAAAGGTCTCATACTCCCTCATTTGGAGTTGAGCATTAACCTGGCGTAAAGTATCTAAAACGACACTCACAACTATTAAAAGTGATGTACCGCCTATTAAAAAAGTGAATCCAGTAATTCCAGTAGCGCCAGCCACAATAGAAGGCAAAACAGCAATTAACCCCAAGGATATAGCGCCTGTAAATAAAACTCTGTTTAAAATGTGATTTAAAAAATCAGTAGTGGAATTGCCTGGCCTTACCCCTGGAATAAAACCTCCCATTTTTTGCAGATTTTCTGAAATTGTTTTTGGATTAAATGTAACTGCTGTATAAAAATAAGTGAAAAGAATAACTAATAAAAAGTATAATACTCCGTGTATCCAGATATTGTTAAAAAATGCGCCCACAGCATTTGCGGCGACACCAACAAATCCTGGATTTCCGCCTAAAAATCCTGCTATCATACCTGGAAACAAAAGTATAGAAAGCGCAAAAATAATAGGGATAACTCCGGCTGGATTAACATTTAAAGGCAAATAAGTTGAAACTCCACCATACATTTTCATACCCCTCACTCTTTTTGCATAAGAAACTGGAATATTTCTACGAGCTTCTGTAATCAAAACTACTCCGGCAATTATTGCTATAGATAAAACAAAAAATAAAAGATAAGAAGGTATTTTAGATGGGTCCCAAGTAACAAATGTTTGAAATATATTTGATGGAAGACTGGCAACGATACCGGCAAAAATTAAAAGAGAAATTCCATTACCCATTCCTTGCTCTGAAATAATTTCGCCCAGCCACATTAAAAACATTGCTCCGGCCGCAATCGTTAAAACTGAGCTAAAAAGCATAAGCGGCGGCAAATGGGATATAATTCCCTGACGAGCAAATAAAGTTAACATTCCGTAACCCTCAAAAATGGCTAAAGGAATTGTTGCTAATCTTGCATATTGATTAAATTTTTGACGGCCGGCCTCACCTTCTTCTTTATATAATTTTTCTAATGCTGGAAAAATCATTGTTAAAAGTTGAAATATGATTGTGGCTGTGATATAAGGACCAAGTCCGAGTAAAACAATAGAAAAATTACTCAACGCACCGCCAGAAAAAAGATTTAAAAGGCCGAAAACTTGATTTTGAGCGAAGAATTTTCTTAATTCGTCAAGTCCAATACCTGGAATAGGTATATTGGCTGCTACTCTAAAAACGATAAACAAAAAAATAATAAATAAAAATTTATTTCTGAGTTCTTTGCTTTTAAAAAGAAATAATATTTTGTCGTACCACATGAAGTCACCTAATTTTTAATAGTACCTCCGGCTTTTTCAATGGCCTCTTTTGCTGTTTTTGAAACCTTACAATTTTCAATAATTAATTGCTTTAATAGTTCTCCTCTGCCCAATATCTTAACTTTCGGAACTTTTCCTTTAATTGTACTAATAACTCCTTTTTTAATCAAATTATCTGGATTTATTACTTCTCCGTTCTTTGAAATTTTTTCTAAAGTATCAATATTAACAATAACAGAATTGTCTTCTAAGACAAAACTTTTATATCCTCTTAATTTTGGATATCTTTTAATTAATTCTCTGATAATTGGCACCATCTTTCTACCAGCTCTTGAGCTTTGTCCTTTATTTCCTCTGCCAGAATATGTTCCCTTCTTTCCTCCTCTGCCAACTCTCTTTTTCTTTTTTAATTTGTGTTTTGGTTTTAACTCGTGTAATTGCATGATGATTTTTGTATAACTTATTTTTTAACTTTAAGTTTTTTTAGGGCCTCCATTGTTGCTCTAGCATTATTAAGCTTGTTTTTAGAGCCAGAAAGAATTTTTGAAGAAATATTTTTAATACCAGCTAACTCACAAATAAATCTTACCGATCCTCCAGCGACCAAACCCCTACCCTTCTTTTGTGGCTTTAATAAAATTCTTGCTGGTCCAACTTTTGCCTCTACTTGATGAGAAATAGTGCCTTCTACAATAACAACACTCACAAGTGATTTTTTTGCCTTATTAGTAGCTTTTTCTATAGCCTGGGAAACATCTTTTCCTTTATCTACTCCTATGCCGATTTTGCCCTTTTTATCGCCCGCAATTACAACTGCTCTAAATCTTAAACGCTTACCTCCGCCCGTAACTCGAACAACTCTGGCTAAATCTAAAAGCTTTGACTCAAAGCCGTCATTTGCTTTTTCTTTGCCTCCAAAACGCCTCGAACCGCGACTGCCTCCAAAACCACCGCCAAAACCGCGCCCTGTGGGCTTATTATTGCTATCGCCAAATGGTTTAAAATCAGATTCTATGTTCATACATTTTAATTAAAATTTTAATCCTCCTTCTCTCGCTCCATCTGCTAATGCCTTTACTCTGCCATGAAAAATAATTCCTCCTCTGTCAAAAACAACTCTTTGAATTTTTTGAGCTTCTGCTTTTTTGGCAATCAATTTGCCCACTAAAAATGCAGTTAATACCTTGTTGGTCATTTTTTCATCTTTTTCCCTTAACAGACCTTGGTTTATTTTTGTTTCTTTATCAGAGGCAAAAGCTAAAACACAAGCTGTATCGTCGTTAATTAATTGGGCATAAATATGAGACAACGATCTAAAAACACACAAACGTGGCCTATCTTTTGTGCCATGACATTTTATTCTTATTTTTTTATGGCGCCTTAGACGCTTCAATTGTTTTAATAACATGATAATTAATATAAGATAAACTCTGTTACTTTTTAGCTGAAACTACTTTTTTCCCTTCTTTTCTTCTGATTTTTTCTCCTTGATATTTAATACCCTTGCCTTTATATGGCTCTGCTTTTTTCGCCTTTCTAATTATGGCTGAAACTTGGCCGACGGTTTGTTTACTTATGCCAGAAACAGTAATCACATTTTTTTCTACTAAAAAGTTAATGCCTTCTGGTTTTTTAATTTTAATTGGATTTATAAAACCCACATTCAAAACTAAGTTTTCTCCATCAACCATGGCTTTATACCCAACTCCTTCTATTTCTAACTTTTTCTCAAATCCTTTACTAACTCCTTCTATCATATTAAAAATAAGAGCTCTATATAGCCCCCAAAGACCTTTAGCTTTTTTTGACGGATTCTCTCTTTTGAGAGAGATTAAAGCTTCATTATCTTTCAATTCTATTTTAATATCTCTCGGTAATTCCATTTGCAGTTCTCCTTTAGGTCCAAAAACCTTGAGATTTTGGCTCACTATTTCTAACTTTATTCCCACTGGAATCTGGATTGGTTTTTTACCTATTCTTGACATAAATTTTGATTGTTATCTCTGTGTAATATATTACCATACTTCGCAAATCACTTCGCCTCCTAATTTTAACTTATGAGCTTTTTTATTTGTCATTAATCCTTTCGATGTTGAAATCACTGATATTCCATAACCACCCTTGACTCTCTTTATTTCTGAAACTTTTGCATAAATCCTTTGGCCAGGCTTAGAAACCCTACGCAAATCTAATATTTTAGAAACTCCATTATCATATTTTAAAATAATTTTCATTGCTTTTGTTTTGCCCTTGATTACTTTTTTTACTTCTCCTATAAAATCTTCCTGCATCAAAACTTTGGCAACCTCATATTTTAATTTTGAAAAAGGAATAGATACTTCTGACTTCTCAACAGCTTTCGCATTCCTTATTCGATTTAACATGTCTGTTATTGGATCTGTCATATTACTACTAAATTACTAATTTTTACTAATATACTAATTTGGTTAAGTGAGGAATTATTGTTGAAATTAATTTTCGAAGGTATTTTAGCATAATTTGACCAAAAGGGCAAATGATAGCAATCCCGAGCGATCTTACCATGACGACTTTTTAATTCCTGGAATTTCCCCTTTATTAGCTAATTCTCTAAAACATATCCTACAAAGACCAAAACTTCTCATAAAACCTCTTCTTCTTCCGCATTTAAAACAACGCTTAATAATTCTTGAAGAATATTTTGGTTTCTTTTTTGCTTTTGCTATTTGTGATGTTTTTGCCATATATACTAATCCTTAATAGGAAATCCTAATAATTTATATAATTCTAATCCTTCTTCCTTACTTTTTGCATTTGTAACAATTGTTATTTCTAACCCAAAAATAGTTTTTTCTTTTTCGGCAAAAATTTCTGGAAAAGAGATGTGTTCGCGAAAACCGATATTTAAATTACCTTTTTTATCTATTGTTTTTTGCGAAATCCCCTTAAAATCGCGAGATCTTGGAAAAGACAAATAAACTAATCTCTCCAAAAAATCCCACATTTTATTTTTTCTTAATGTTACCATCGCCGCAATCTCTAGCCCTTCTCTTAATTTAAAGGCAGCAATTGATTTTTTAGATTTTACTAATTTTGGCTTTTGTCCTGAAATAGAAGATAAGTCCTGCATAATAAGATTTTGAACTTTTTCTCTTTCTCCAGACGTTTTAGTTACGGCCGTCTTTCCAAAACAAGTATTTATCACCACTTTTAAAATTTTTGGTACTGCCATTGTATTTTTGTAACCAAAAACCTTTTGCATCTGTGGCGCTACTTCTTTATTATATTTTTCTTTTAAGCTTGGCATAATTTAATTCCTTTTATAATTTTAGGCGGAAATATCTTTAAATTTGCGATTTACATTTTTTACAAATTCTATGCTTTTTTCCTTTTTCTACTACATTATAGGCTATTCTTGTTGCTTTCCCGCATTTTGGACAAATAATCTTTACATTAGAAATATTTAAGGGAGAAGGCGTAGAAAGAACTTGTCCCTTTTCGCCTTGTTTTTTTGCCTTAACATGTTTTTTCTTTAAATTAATTCCTTCAACTAAAATAGTACCTTCTTTTAAAAAAGATCTTGTAATTTTTCCTGTTCTACCTTTGTCTTTTCCTGATATTATTAAAACTTTATCGCCTTTTTTAACTTTCATATTTAAAGTAATTCTGTTGCCATCATGGCTATTTTATCAAAACCTTTATCTTTTAATTCTCTGGCTGTTGGGCCAAAAACCCTTCCGCCACGAGGTACTTTACCTTCGCCTAAAATCACAACTGCATTATCGTCAAATCTTATATATGAACCATCGGCCCTTCTGTATGTTTTTTTTTGTCTAACAATCACTGCTTTAACTTTTTCGTGTTTTTTAACTAACTTTCTTGGTTCTGCCTTTTTAACAGTAGCCACAATTACATCACCCAATTGCGCGTATCTTTTGCGAGTACCACCAAGCACATTAATGCACTGGATAATTTTTGCTCCACTATTATCTGCAACTTTTAACATTGATCTTGGTTGAATCATATCTTTTTTATTACCCTCCAACATTTATTCCTCGACATAGGAATAGTTTCTTCAATAATAACATTATCTCCCACATGGTACTCTTTATTTTCATCGTGGGCTTTATATTTTTTGTGGATTTTATACCTTCTTTTGTATTTTGGGTGTTCTTTAATTCTTTCCACATTAACCACTACGGTTTTTTGCATCTTATCTGAAACCACGATACCTTTTAATTGTTTCTTTGCCATTTTATTTTAATTCTTTAAGTATAGTTAAAATTCTAGCTGTTTCTTTCTTTGACTGACTAATTTCTTTCACATTTTTTAATTTATTTGAAGAAAACTTAAATCTAAGATCACTTAATTTCTTTTTAAGATCTTGAACTAATTTTTCTAATTCTTTTTTATTTTTTTTACGAAGTTCTTTTGTATCGTTCATATTACTCTCCTTTTTTAATAAATTTAGTTTTAATGGGTAGTTTAATTCCTGCTCCCTTAAATGCGGCTCTAGCTTCTACTTCTTTTATGCCATCTAATTCAAATATAATACGCCCCGGTTTTATAGGATAAACATAATGATCAACCCCTCCTTTGCCTCCGCCCATTCCAACTTCGGCTCCTTTAAAAGTTATTGGCTTATCTGGAAAAATTCTTATCCAAAGCTTACCTCCTTTTTTAAGATATCTAATAATGTATCTTCTTGAAGCTTCGAGCTGTCTGGCTGTGATCCATTTTGTTCCTAAAGATTTTAATCCAAAACTGCCAAAAACAATATCAGTAGCACGAGTTTCAACACCTTTTGACCTTCCTTTGTGCTGTTTGCGGTGTTTAACTTTTTTGGGCATTAATATACTCATATAAATTTCTCTCCTTTATATATCCAAACCTTAACTCCAATGGCTCCATATGTACAATGAGCCTCTGCTTGATTGTAATCAATATCTGCTCTAATGGTGTTTCTTGGCAATCTACCCTCTCTTAACCATTCTTTTCTAGCAATTTCAACTCCGTTTAATCTTCCAGACAACTCTATCCTAACACCTTTCGCCTCTTTATTGCTCATAACTCTTTCTATGGACCTTTTTAAAACCTGACGAAACGGCACACGCTTTTCAACCTGCTGAGCGGCCCATTGAGCCACTAGGGGGGCAGAAATCCATGGATTTTTTATTTCTCTAATTTCTATCTTGATTTCTCTTTTTGTATTGTTTTTTCTTATTTCAAATATTTTTTTTTCTATCATCTGCTTTAAAATTTCGACTCCGCCACCGCCTCTGCCGATAATTATTCCTGGTCTGGCCGTTTCAATAATAATGTTTAACCTATTAGCCGAGTGTTCTATCTCAATATTAGCTACCGATGCTTCTACTAATTTCTTTCTCAAAAAGTCCTTAATCACAAAATCCTCTTGGAGAAACTGTGTCATTTTTTTACCATAAAAACCTCTGACATTCCAATCTTCAGTTCCTTTTATTCTAAATGATTTTGGGTGAACTTTATGTGTCATTTTTCGTTCTTTTTTACTATTTTCTTCTTTGATTTTTTTGATTTTACTATTTTTCTTTCTCCTTCTTTTTTGCCATCGACTGAAATAAACTTGTTCTTTTTTACTTCTTTTGTTATTTTTGTCGCTTTTGTATCGTCACCTTTTACAGGATTAATCTCGCTTAAAACAATTGTTATATGTGCACTTCTTTTCATTATAGGATAAGCCCTTCCTCTAGACATTGCGTGCCACCTTTTAAGTGTTGGACCCTCGTCTACTGTAGTTTTTGATACATAAAGATTTTCTTCATTTATTTGAAAATTATGTTTAGCCGAAGCTGTAGCTGAATTTAAAAGCTTTAAAATCGGAATTGCTGATTTTCTTGTAGCAAAAGAAAGTAAAACCTTGGCATCAACTGCTGTTTTACCTCTAATCAAGTCAACAACCTCTCTGGCTTTTCTTGCTGTTACTCTTAAATGTTTTAATTTTACTGTTACTTCCATAAATTTTTTATTTCTTTACTGTCTTTGTTGCTTCTGTTTTTGGTGTTTCTACATCTCCTTTTTTCTGTTCTATATCTCTTTGCATTCTACCTCCGTGTCTTATGAATTTTGTTGTAGGAGAAAATTCTCCAAGTTTATGACCTACCATATCTTCTGAAATATAAACTGGCACAAAATCTTTTCCGTTATGCACTCCAAAAGTGTAACCCACCATTTCCGGAGAAATTGTAGAATATCTTGCCCATGTTTTAATAATAACTTTTTCGTCCTTTCTAAGTTTTAATATTTTTTCTATTAATTTGGGGTCAATGAAAGGACCTTTTTTAAGACTTCTTGGCATATTTTTATTTACAAATTATTTCTTCTTCCTTCTTTGAATTATAAATTTATTTGTCCACTTTTTTCTACTTCTTGTTTTTACTCCTAAAGCTGGTTTACCCCAGGGAGTTTTTGGATGCTTTAAGCCAATAGGCTGTCTGCCTTCTCCGCCACCATGTGGATGATCAACTGGATTCATAGCCGAACCCCTAACATGAGGTCTTCTTCCCTTTAATCTTGATTTACCTGCCTTGCCAACTCTATAATATCTATTTTCTGGGTTTGAAATCGTTCCTATAGAAGCAAAACAGTCACCTATAAACTTTCTTACCTCAGTTGACGGCATTTTTAGGTTAACATAATTCCCCTCTTGGGCTAAAACCTGAGCTGAAGACCCTGCAGATCTTACTAATTTACCTCCCTTACCGGGTTCCAACTCAACATTATAAACCATAGTTCCAACTAATATGTTTTTTAATTTGACTCTATTGCCTAATTTTAAAGGAGCTTTCTCTGCAAATATAATTTCATCTCCAACTTTTAGGTCTTGCGGTGCAATAACATATTGTCTCTCTTTATCAAAATATTCTATTAAAGCAATAAAGGCTGTTCTATTTGGATCATACTCTAAGGCAATAACTTTGGCTGGCATGTCTATTTTTGTTTGTGAAAATTCAATAATTCTATAAAGTTTTTTAACGCCTCCTCCCTTATGTCTTACTGTAATCCTACCCGAAGACTTTGATCTGCCGACACTTCTTTTTATGTTTACTAAAAGGCTCTTTTCCGACTTCTTTTTTGAAAGTAACGAAAAATCTATTCCTGTCATTCCTCTTCTACTTGGTGTTGTTGGTTTATATATTTTCATTTAATTACAAAATCTCTATTTTTTGACCGTCTTTTATTTTTACGATTGCTTTTACATATCCCGACTTAAACCCTTGAACCTTTCCTAGTCTTCTTTTCTTTTTGGGAATTTTTATTATATTTACCGATAAAACATCAACTCCATAAACACCAGCGACTGCTTTTTTAATATCTATCTTGTTTGTATTTGAATAAACTTTAAAAATATACTGATTACTTTCCGACAACATTGTCGCTTTTTCAGAAATATGAGGCTCTTTGATAATGTCATAAGAAAAAGCAACGGTTTTTTTACTTTTAGCAGATACAGCCGAAATCTTAGTAGGTTTATCAATTTTCTTTACCTGTCTACTAACAGGCATAGTATCTTTGGCCTTTTCTACTTCTTTTTTTCTTTTTAAAAAATCTAATAATGCCATGTCTTTATTTTAAAAATGTTTTTTCCAATGTTTTAATTGCATCTTTTTCCATTAACAAATATTTAAAAGTCATTAAATCTATAACATTCAAATTTCTTGCTTGGACTATACTAGTTTTTTTAATATTTCTAGCAGATAAAAATACTTTTTTATCATGTTCTTGTAAAGCAATTAAACAACTATTTTCTCTGCAAGGTAATTTACTTAATGATTTTACTATCTCTTTTGTTTTTGGTTTATCTATTTGAATTTTATCCAAAATAACCAATAAGTTTCCTCTGGCTTTTTCTGAAAGAACCATAAATAACGCCTTTCTCCTCATTTTTTTAGGAACATCTTTTGTAAACACCCTTTCTTTCCTTGGACCAAAAGTAATACCTCCGCCTCTCCAAATAGGTGAACGAATTGAACCATGCCTCGCCCTGCCTGTTCCTTTTTGTCGCCATGGTTTTTTACCCCCACCCCTTACCTCACTTCTATCTTTTGTGTGAGCCGTAATCTGCCGTTTATTTGCCATTTGTGATACAACAATCTGGTGCAACAAATCAGAGTTTAATTTAACATCAAAAATCTCTTTTGGCAAGGATATTTCTTCTACCTTCTTTCCTTCTTGATTGTAAACTGTTGTTTTCATTTTTTAATAGCGGAAATAATGATATTTTTCAATTCGGGCTGGCCGTGGGTTTGGCGGACGTTGAAAAATATCATTATTTCCGCATAACATTATCCGCGTATTTCTAATAATGTTCCTCTATGTCCTGGTATTGCTCCTTTTATTGCTAATAAGTTATTTTCTTTATCAATTTTTACTATTTTTAAATTTTTAATAGACACTCTTTCATAGCCCATGCGACCTGGCATTTTTCTTCCCTTAATGACTCTTTGTGGAAAACGACTTCCTGTGGATCCTATCGTTCTCTGTTCGTGCTTTACTCCATGAGTGGCATTTCTTCCGGAAAACCCGTGTCTTTTTACTCCGCCCTGAAATCCTTTTCCTTTTGAAATTCCAGAAACTTTTACCTTATCGCCTTCTTGAAATATAGAAACATTTATTTGGTCACCAACATTATGTTTTGATATATCTATATCTCCCTTAAATTCTTTAATAAACTTATATTCTTTTCCCTTCATTGATTTTTTGATTTTATTTTTTTTCTCTATTCTTTCCATACCAACCTGGATAGCTTCATATCCATCTTTCTTGCTTCCAATCGCGCTAAAAGGCTCTTTCATCTTTTTTTGTAAAACATAACAAGGCCCACCTAAAATTAAAGTAACTGGTATTACCTTGCCATCTGTGTCAAATAATTGTGACATTCCAATTTTTTTTCCTAAAATAAATTTCATTTTGGCTAACTATTAACTAAAAATGGGCTCCTGCCCATTTTTGGCAATGTTGTTACCCCGCCTAAGCGAGGAAGTTAACAATTGAATGATTTTAATATATTTATTATATTTTAATTGCAATATCAACTCCAGAAGGTAAATTTAAATCTCTCAAAGCTTCAATAATTTCTTGATTTGGAGTTAAAATATCAATCATTCTTTTATGAACCCTCATTTCAAATTGCTCTCTAGCGTTTTTGTGAACAAAAGTCGATCTATTTACAGTATATTTAAAAATTTCTGTCGGCAAAGGAACTGGACCTATTACCTCAACTCCATAACGATTAGCAATATCAATTATTTGTCGAGCCGAATTATCAATAATTTTATGATCATAGGCTTTAAGCTTTATTCTGAGTTTTGGTTTTACTTCTTCGGTGCCATCTTTGACAACTTTAACCTCACTCTCCTTTTCTGGGGAGATTTTTTTAGTTACTTTCTTGCGAATAACTGTTTTCTTGACTGACATCAATCGAAATTTTTAATTTTTAATCTTAAGCGGAAATAAAGATAATTTATGATTTAAAATTATTTGGTAATCTTTGTTACTATTCCAGCTCCAACTGTTTTACCGCCTTCGCGAATTGCAAATCTTTTCTTTTCTTCTAAAGCAGCAGGGGCTATTAACTTTACTTTTAAGTTAGCCGTATCACCAGGCATTACCATTTCTGTTCCTTCTGGCAATGCTACATCACCGGTAATATCTGAAGTTCCTATAAATAGCTGTGGTTTGTATCCAGTGAAAAATGGTGTATGACGGCCTCCTTCCTCTTTTGTTAAAACATAAACTTCTCCATCAAATTCTGTATGAGGAGTAAGAGACCCTGGCTTTGCCAATACCTGACCTCTTTCAACGTCGTCTTTTTTCAATCCTCTTAGTAAAATACCAACATTTTCACCAGCTCTTCCTTCGTCTAAGCTTTTTTGGAACATTTCAACTGAAACTACTACTGTTTTTTGTGTTGGCCTGATACCAACTATTTCAACTTCATCATTTGGATGAATAATTCCCCTTTCAATTCTTCCGGTGACAACTGTACCTCTTCCTTCAATTGAAAACACATCTTCAATAGCCATAGCAAATGGCTTATCTAATTCCCTTACTGGCTCTGGAATATAATTATCTACTGCGTCAAGTAATTCTGTAATACATTTTGTGTTTGCATCATCAATAGAGGTAGCTCCTAATGCTTTTAATGCTGATCCTCTAATTATAGGTATTTCATCTCCTGGATATTTGTATTTCTTTAATAATTCTCTAATTTCTGATTCAACTAAATCCAAAATTTCTGGATCGTCCACCATGTCACATTTATTCATAAATACAACTAATGATGGTAATCCTACCTGACGGGCCAAAAGAATATGTTCTTTAGTTTGAGGCATTGGTCCATCTGGAGCCGAAACTAACAAAATTCCACCGTCCATTTGAGCGGCTCCCGTAATCATGTTTTTAATATAATCAGCGTGTCCTGGACAATCAATTAAAGCATAATGCCTTTTTTCTGTTTCAAATTCCAAGTGTGTAATCGAAATGGTTACCCCTCTTGCTTTTTCTTCTGGAGCTGAATCAATTTGATCTACTCCTTTCGCAGAAGACTTAAAACCGCGTAATTGTGAAACTTTCATAATTGCGGCCGACAAAGTGGTTTTTCCATGATCAACATGACCAATAGTACCAATGTTTACATGAGGCTTAGACCTCTCAAATTTTTCTGCCATTTTTTTATATTGAATTAATTAATATTATTTTGTATGTCTGTTATTCTATTATAATTATTCAAACAAGTCAAGCGTTTTAAATAAATAAAGCAAGATATTAAACTATTGTCTCTTGCCATCCACAATCTCCTGGGCTATATTTTCTGGTACTTTTTCATAACTGTTAAATTCCATTGTAAAACTTGCCCTACCTTCGGTTAATGATCTTAAAGATGTGGCGTAGCCAAACATTTCAGACAAAGGAACTATAGCGTCGATTACTTTCATGCCTACCCTTTCTTTCGTTTCTTCAATTTTACCTCTTCTTGAAGCAATATCTGAAATAACTTGACCAAAAAAATCAGCCGGCGTTACAACCTCGGTTTTCATAACGGGTTCTAATATAACTACCTTTGCTTTTTTGGCGGCTTCTTGCAAGGCCATAGAACCTGCAATTTTAAAAGCAAACTCCGAAGAATCAACATCGTGGAAGCTTCCGTCAAACAGAGTAACTTCCACATCAACTAAAGGATAACCTGCCAAAATACCTTTATCCATTGCCTCTATAACACCTTTTTCTACCGGTTTTATAAATTCTTTTGGAATAGCTCCTCCTTTAATTTCATCAATAAATTCAAAACCTGCTCCCCTTTCTTTTGGCGCAACTCTTAATAATACATGGCCATACTGACCCTTACCTCCAGACTGACGAATATATTTTGATTCTGCTTCTGCGGGTCCCAAAATAGTTTCTTTATATGCAACTTGGGGCCTGCCATAATTAGCATCAACTTTAAACTCCCTTCTTAATCTGTCGGCTATAATATCTAAATGCAATTCACCCATTCCAGAAATAATTGTTTCGCCAGTTTCTAAGTCTTCTTTAATTCTAAATGTTGGGTCTTCTTCGGTAAGTTTTCTAATAGACATTATGAGTTTTTCTTGGTCGGCCTTAGTTTTTGGCTCAACTCTAATTCCGATAACTGGTTCTGGAAATACAATTTTTTCAAGCATGATTGGCTTCTCTTTATCGCAAAGAGTATGACCAGTACTTGTGGCTTTTAATCCAACAGTAGCTCCAATCTCACCCGCATACAATATATCTAATTCTTGCCTTTCATCGGCATGCATTCTCAAAATACGGCTAATTCTCTCCTGCTCTCCAGTATTTGCATTTAATACATAACTGCCCTTGTTTAATGTGCCAGAATAAACTCTAAAAAAAGTCAATTGACCTACAAATGGGTCAGTGGCAACTTTAAACACTAGTGAAGCAAACGGTGCGTTGTCGTCAAATTTTCTTTCTATTTCAGCGCCAGTTTTCAGGTCGGTCCCTTTTACAAAACCTATGTCCATTGGTGAAGGCAGATAATCAATCACTGCATCCAAAATAAGCTGCGTGCCTTTATTTTTTAAAGCAGAACCGCAAAATACTGGTACCAATCTAAACGCCAACACCGCTTTTCGTAATACCGGCACTAATTCTTCTCTTGTTACTTCTTTTCCGCTAAGCACTTTATCTAAAAGTACATCATCTTCTGCTGCAATTTTTTCCACCATTTTTGTTCTCCATTCTCTTGCTTTTTCTAAATAGTCATCTGGAATTTCTTTTTCAGTAACAATTTCTCCTCTCTCGCCCTCAAAATAAATTGCTTTCATTTTTAACAAATCAATAATAGCTGACAAATGCTCTTCTTCTCCTATGGGAATATTTATAGCTACAGCGTTTAAAGTTAGTTTATCTAAAATTGACTGAAAGCTTTTTTCAAAACTGCCACCCATTCTATCTAATTTATTAATAAAACATACTCTTGGAGTACCGTATTTATCGGCTTGTCGCCATACAGTTTCCGATTGCGGTTCTACGCCAGCAACTCCGTCAAACACCACTACGGCGCCGTCTAATACACGCAAAGATCTCTGTACTTCTGCGGTAAAGTCAATATGACCGGGCGTATCAATTAAGTTCATTTGCGCGCCTTTCCAATTCATAGTGATAGCGGCGGCAGTAATGGTAATTCCCCTTTCCCTTTCCTGTACCATCCAATCCATAACCGTATCACCTTCGTGCACTTCCCCAATTTTATGAGAAGTTCCGGTATAAAACAAAAGGCGCTCAGAAACCGTTGTTTTTCCGGCATCAATATGAGCGATAATTCCAAAGTTTCTTAATTTTTCTATTGGATATTGACGAGACATATTTATCTTGCAAAGTGGGCGAATGCTTTATTGGCTTCTGCCATTCTGTGAGTATCGTTTTTCTTTTTTAGGGCTAAACCTTCGTTGTTTGATGCATCAATTAATTCTTGGCTAAGTTTTTCTGCCATTGGTTTTCCTTTTTTTGAACGAGCTCCTAAAAGTATCCACCTTATAGCTAAAGCTAACCTTCTTTCTCCTCTTACTTCTATGGGTACCTGATAAGTAGCCCCTCCAATTCTTTTTGACTTTACCTCCAAAAGAGGCGAAGCGTTTTCAATTGCCAAACGAAATACTTCTAATGGCTCTTTTTTTGTTTTTTCTCTAATTATATCAAAAGCTCCATAAACAATTTTTTGCGCAATTGTTTTTTTGCCCCTTTCCATCACTTTATTTATAAACTGTGAAATAACAATATCGTTATAAATTCTATCTGGAGCTATTTTGTGTTTTTTATATGCTCGTCTCATAAATTAATTTAATAAAGCAGAAATTTATTTATTTTCTTTTGGCGTTTTTGTTCCATATCTACTTCTACCTTGTTT
>CAYHHX010000007.1:0-20152 GCA_964356545.1 uncultured Candidatus Saccharibacteria bacterium
TGCAATTTTTAATGAAACAATCGCCAGCAACCATTGATGTTGTGCAAAAAACATTCAACTTAACAGAACAAGAAAAGTATTTACTGCTCAACGCCGCTGTGGGAGAAGGATTATTTTTTGCCGGTAAAAAACATGTGGCATTAAGTGTTGTTGCCAGTGCCGCAGAAGACCAGCTCATTACCACTGCGCCAGAAGAAGTTATAAAAATCAGAGAAGCAAAAAGAAAGTTGGTAACTGACGCGTCAGCAGAAGAAAAAAAATAATATATTTTATTAATTTTAAAAAATGGCAGAAGGTAATCTCACAGGACCAGAGGGAATTTTAATGCTATGTATTGCTGTGCTTTTCGATGCTATTGGTTTTATTATTTTTTTGTTTTCTTGGACGGGAGTGGACGATTATGGAGTATTGGATATTATTGGAACAGTTGTTATTGGCGGATGGCTGTTAATAAGAACGGGGTCAGTTAAAAGCACACAAGGAGCGCAAGATATTGCTAAAAAAACAGCAAAAAGATTTGGGCTTGCATTTTTAGTGGAATTAATTCCCTTTATAGGTGGCGTCGCGCCTTCATGGACAATTTTAGTTTGGAAAGAATTAAAATGAAAAATAATTATAACAAAAAAATATTTTTCTTTTTATTATTAATTTTTTGCTTTTTTTTAAAAGCTGATTTTGTTTTAGCATTAGAACAACAATACCCTACTATTTTGGGTATAGGCATAGGGGATGGCACTTTGCCAGAATTTGCAAGGTACTTTTTTAATATCGGAATGGCCATGGCTGGTATTTTGGCAGTTATAGTTATAGCTTTTGGTGGAATTTATTACTTAGTTTCTTTAGGTATGGGAAAATTTACAGATGAAGGAAAGCAATGGATAAAGGCCGGTATTTTGGGTTTGCTTTTAATAGTCTCTTCTTATTTAATAGCATACACTATTAATCCTAATTTGGTTGTTTTTAAACTTGATGAATTACTGCCAATTCCTTTTGGTATTTTTTCCCCCAAACCGCCGTCAGACACAACACCTTTTGTATATTATAATGAAATACCCATCGGCACTCTAACTGAAACTCTTCTGTCAAGAACAATGCATTGTTATGACTTTGACGACAATGGAAAACCATTAGAAGAAGAAATTAAAACAGACGACGGCGAGCTTATTATGGGCCCTACTCTTTTAAATCACGACCGAGCCGACTGTTTATTACAATTAACAAATGCGGGTAAAAGAACTGCTGAACTAATTAAAAAGTTATCAGATGAGATAGTAAAGCTAATGGAACTCTGTCGTTGCGAAGGCAAATGCGATACTACATGTGATGCAAAGGGTCCAGGCGCATGCGGTGCGCCAATTGGAGGGAAATGCTTAGCAGGAAGCTGCCAAGGCGCAGGCTGTAAGGCTTTACCAGGAGGCAGTAATGATTGTTGCCCAACTGATTCTGGAATAAAAAATCCAAAAACAGGCATAAACTTTACAATTAAAGAAATTATAGAGCATGGCCCCATAAAAATTGAGGGGCAAGACTTTAAGGGATTAGATGAATTAAGAGGAGATACAGTGAATGTCTCTTTGCGCGTTGAGCTTCCGGCAGAAAGAATAGTAGACAAGAAAGAAGTTAAAATTATAGATATAGATAAGTGGCTTGAGTTAAAACTAATAGAAAAATTGGCATATTTTTCAGAAAAACTGGAGTTAATAAGAGAAACTGTAAAAAAAGACCTTGAACCATTACAATCCGCAGAAGAAAAGTTAGGACAATGTTATTTAGCAGAGCCATATATTGATTTTTTAAAAACAGCTGAAAAAACTAAAAAAGAGTCTAAAGTAATTTTAGTGCAAAAAACTTTTAGCGACCCGGAAACTAAAAAAAAGATTAATATTGATAAATATTGCAAGGGTTTTGATTATGCTAATTCTAACTCTTATATGAAGTGTCAAAAGATTTGTCCTGAAACAATGGAAGATTTAAGTTGTTATAAAGGGTGCCAGTCGTGTAATGAAAAAGATTCTGATAGTCAGACACGGTGCTTAGAAAGACAAACGCAATGTTTAAAGATTTGTTATAATGATCGTAAATGCCCTTCTTCTATTACTAACTCTAACCCGCAATTTCCGACTTTTAAAAAATGTATGCAAGAATTTAACAGGAAATGCTCTGATGTATGTCAACTAAAATATGGCTCAACATCAGGGGCTAAACTTATAAAATGCCAGGAAAAATGCGGCAGTAAATGCCTTGTGGCAAATGAAGAAAAATGCACTGTTAATTTCCCGAGATTAAAAAACTGCGTGGATAGCTATAAAGGCAACGATAACCTAGTAGACTGCGCAAGTAATTCATTTTTATGTAAATACGGCTCCGACGAATATGCGGGATATCCGGATTGCGTAAAAAACCAAGGACCATATTCTTCTTCTTATATTTATAAAAATACTTACCTACAAAAATGTGAAAATCCTTATAAACCAATTAGCACGGCTAATACCCGAAGTTGTTTAAGTTTTTACCCGGAAACCGCTAAGTGCCCCCTTGTTTCATTGTGCCCTAAATGTCCCTGTGGAATTATTGATGAAATGATTGATCCTCCGGCTTCTTCTGGGGGCAGTACATCCTCTTTTGCTTCTCAAAAAGCCAGCAGCGCTAGTAGCGGAAGCGATGAAGATTCAATAGGAATTTTGGAAGAATACCAAATTGTGACTGGAACTTGCAATGAATTTTCTTACAATGACGATCCTTTAACTTTTTATTGTCAGCAAGACTGGTGGTATAGAGAAAATAAGGGCGAAGAAAAAAGGTCAACCCCAATAGGAGGAGAAATGGTTTGTTCTAAAGAAAATGAAATTCCAGTAGGACAAACTGTTGATGATGCAGAAAAATGGGCTAACGAACTTATTGGTAATACCGATAAGTTTATTGGAACAGTCAAAGGAATGATAGGATATATTCAGACAAAAATAGCAAAAGAAACAGGATATTGCCAATGTAATAGTACTTGCCAGGGTCCTATTTGTTCTTCGAGTTGCGTATATGTTCCGCCATTACCTTCGCAAGACCCGTCAAGCCCGCCAACTCCACCAGCTTGTGCCGTAAAACCATGCGAGGGCAATGGTTGTCAAAAAATGATAAATTTACTAAAAGGAGGCTCAACTCCAAACTGCCCATTAATACAAGATGGTATTCCCTTGTATTATAGTAAGGTCTATGAAGCATGGAAAACATTTTATGAGTTTGTCGTGGTAGATGTCAGAACAGATGTTTTAAAAGAACTATCTTATTCAAGAAAAAAAATGAGTGAAGTAAGCACCGCTCAAACCTCTTTTGGCGATGAAGTAAAAGTTTTAAATTGCGAAAGAGCCAAAGACCATATTATTTCTCCTATTATAGATGGAAAAACTAAATTAGATAGCAGGGATATAAAAGATTATTGTTATGGAAAAGTTTTAGGAAAAGTTTTAGGGACTCCCGAGCCAATGGCAGATAATTGGTTTTATTGCGAAAACAGGGAAGGAATTAATGAGTAAATTTAATAAATAAAAATATGACAAAAAAACATAAATATCTTTTAATTTTTTTTGCAGTAATCGTTTTGTTATTTTTAAACATTATACCTTCTTACGCCCTTGAAATTAAACCAAAATATTATCCTCCAATACCATTTGCTCCAGTAATAACAGAATCCAGCGAATTGCCTGTTTTTGTTGTTTATTTCTTTTCTTTAATAATATATTTGGGTGGTATTGTAGCTGTTATATCGTTATCTATTGGGGGAGTGCAACTTATATTTTCTAGCGTCAGTCCGGAGGCAAGAAATAATGCGATCGATAGAATTAAGGGTGCCATTTTGGGTTTAGTTCTTTTAGTTTCTTCTGTAATAATTATACAAACTATCAATCCTGTTCTTATAACTCCAACACTAACTTCTTTACCCGTGGGAGCGGGAGTTTTTTATAGTAATGGTGTTAATGGCGAGGAAAAGGGAGCATTATATAGTGAATCAGACACTTCGTTTCTTATCGACTCTGGCTATAATAAAATAATTTACAAATGTCTAACAACAGAAAGATATCCTCCAGATCTTCTTGTTTGGAAATTTCCAGAAAAAGACTTCGGTAATTACAGAGAGGCTACTATGGCACGAGTAAGATGCGGAGGAGACACATCAATTGATGCGCCTTCTTTTAAAATGAGCTTTGAAACACCGGGAGTTTACTTTTTTCTTAAAAAAGACTGCACTGGCTTTAGGTCTGGAGTGCAATTATCAGATGTAAAAGAAATAGAAGAACCCTTTAGAAGTGAAATGCAATCGGTTTTAATTATTAACTATATTGATCTTAAAAAAGCTGAAGATAATATTAATTATGGCGCCATCTTGCATAGAGAAATTAATTTTAGAGGACAATGCGGGTCCCCCAGTGAAGCATATAAACGGGGATCGTATTGTCATAATATTACTCCTCCAATTGCATCAGCAAATATTTTTACGCTCAATAATAGTAGTCCGGCAGCTTCGGAAACTTCTGGCAATGGCGCAGTTTTTTATAGTAAACCCTTTGGCTATAAAACTGGGGCAAAGGCAGGATATTTTATATTAACTCCAAAAATGATTAAAGATTATATGGCGACCAGAGATGGAAGTTTTTGGATAAGCAAACCAAATGCCATAAGTTTTATTCCTAGCTATACTAAAATTGATATTCCAGAAGAAGAAAAAGCATTATGTAAAACTTTTGAAGACTGCTCCGGTTCAATAAAAATTCAGGGTAATTATTTAGCCGTTCTTTATGCAAAAGAACTCTCTATCACAGGCAATAGTAATAGTAGCGATATAGTCACCACTGGTATTGCCTGGGACTGGTATTGCCAAGCTTTCAATAAAGATGTAGCCAATTTAAAAGAAGAAGAGGTAACTGCCGTAGAGGGAAGAAAATTAGACTTAATATATATAATTCCCACAAAATGATAAAGATTAGGTATAAAAAAATTATTATTTTTGTTGTATTTATTATTCTTTTTTATGTTACCAACTCTGCCACAGCACTAGAGATTGAATACCCCACACTATCAACTGGAGTAAGCATAACATCCAACACTCCCTTACCAGAATACTTAAAATATGTATTTGATTTTGGGATATTTATCGGTTTTTTTACTGTTTTTCTAACTTTAGTTTTCGCTGGGGTTCTTTATTTATTATCTCCTGCTGTGCCTAGTGCAAGAGAAATTGCAAAAGATAGAGTTTCTGGCTCAATTTCAGGACTGCTTATTTTGGCAACTCTTTATTTAATTGCCACTACAATTAATCCGCAATTAAAATTCTTTAAACTTGACGAATTAGATGCTATTCCTCCATCACCGGGCCCAATGCAACAGGCAGGTGTTCATTTTTATAACGAAAGTGATTGTAATCCTCCGCCAGAAAAACCACATCCCAGTCATATTTCAAGCGTCCCCCATTTGCAAGAATTAGCCAATAGGACAAACGCTGTTGACATAGTACATGGCGCAGACCAATATATTGCTATTTTATATGAGTCGCCTAATTTTTTTGGTAAATGCCAATATATTAACCCCAATAAACGCTGTGTTAAAGTAGAGCCTTTTGCCGTATCGGCTTCAGTTTATAAATACAATCACTCTCCAGGCGGTAATGGAGTAATTTTTTACAGAAAGTCTTTTTATGACCGCCCGGGCGGCTTGTATCGTCAGGGCGGCTGGTATAAAGTTGAAAGTTCCGAAATTGAAACTGTTAAGTCTAAAGAGCTTTATGTTGCAAGGCTTTCTGATTTAAAGTTTAAGGATGTTCCATACTTAGAACAAGATTGCGTAAAATGGAAGGAAGGCAAAATAAATGACATTTGCTTAGAGAGAGAGCCGCCAAATCTATCAAGAGATAATATCTCTTCTATAGAAATAAAAGGAAATTATGTTGTTTTACTTGTATATTTTGACAATGATAAGCCAGATCCAAAATACGGACCGTGGTCTTTTTGCCAAATATTCTCAACGGATGATGATATAAATAAAGACGGACCAAAACAAATAAAGTGGGAGCATATAAGAAATATGACCACAGGCAAGTATCCTAATTTCGTGGTTATTATTGGGGTAAAACAAAAATAATTTTTAGCGTGGTTTAATAACTATATGCCTATTTGCTCCTTCTCCCTGGCTCTCTGTTATAACGTCGGATCTTTGAACTAATTCTGCGTGAATAACCCTTCTTTCGTAAGCTGGCATAGGGAAAAGAACTTTTTCTTCTTTAGTTAAAGAAACTTCGTCGGCCAGATCTTTGGATATTCTTTTTAAGTATTCTATTTTACTTTGTTTATATTTATTAATGTCTAAATTCAAGTAAAAAATCTTTTGTATTTTTTTAGTTGCCATTGCCCTCAAAAGACGTTGGATTTCAAAAAGAGTCTGGCCTTTTTCTCCAATTAAAATTTGCGGTTCTTCTAAGGTTATATCTAAGTCAATAATGCCGTTGATTTTTTCGTTGCTATTGTCTTGTTCTTCTTTGTTTTCTGCCATAGAGCCAACCGCCTTAATTAATAAGGGCGTAATTGTCATTTTTTGAAGAAATTCCTCTGTGATATTTTTTATTATTTCAATGTCGTTTTGGTCTATCATATAGGGCTATTAAATTTAGGTGATCTTTTAAGAATAAAATATTGTTGTATTATTGAAAAAATTCCACTAACTATCCAGTAAAGCCCAAGAGCCGATGGTAGGCTCATAAGAATAAAAACTGTTAAAAAGGGGAAAAAATAAAGCATTTGTTTTTGCATTATTTGCGATATATCAGAATTTTTACTTTTCCCTGGTTCATTTTTTGGTGTTAGCATTTTTGTTTGAAAAAACTGAAGAATTCCGGCTAAGACAGCGAGTATAAAATTTGCCTTAGATAAATCTATTACACCTAAAAAAATGGCGTTTATTTGCCCCGGGTTTGAAATAAAACCATATAAATTAACAAGCTCTGATGGATTTAACCCTTTCCAAAAAACTGTGTAAAGGGCTATTAAAATCGGCAATTGTATAAGCGCTAAAAATAAACCAGCAAAAGGATTAATTTTTTCTTGGCGATAAATTTTTAGTGTTTCTTTTGCTAATTGTTCTTTATCGTTTTTATATTTACTTTGGATTTCTTGAATTTTAGGCTGTAGGGCTTGTAAAGTTTTTTGAGAATTAAGGGCTTTTACTGAAACTGGATAAAGTATTATTCTAATTATTACAGTTAAGAGTATAATTGCTATTCCAAAATCATTTCCTGGCAAATAGTTATAAATTAAAACTAAAAAGTTAAATAAAGGATAATATAAAGTGACTGTAAAAAATTTTACTAATAATTCAAACATTTAAGTTGGCTTTTTTAAGAAGATTATTTAAAATTTCTTTTGTTTCTAAAAAATTCTTTTTCCCTAGATCGGGGAAAACAATTAAAGCTATATCCATTCCCTTTTTGATGTTTTTTATATTTTGCCACACAATACTCCTTAATCTTCTTTTAATTTTATTTCTTAAAGTTGCCTTTTTAGAAACTTTTTTGCTAATAATAAAGCCGAAGCGACTTTCTTTTAAATTATTCTGCACTATTTTTAATGTCAAAAAGTTATTTTTAAAACTTTTACCCTTTTTAAAAAGTTTTTCGAAATCTTTTTCTTTCTTTAGACTATTTATTTTTGGGAGCATGGTTAGTTAGTGGCCGAAACAAAAACGCGCAAATTGGTATAATAACCCTAATTATTATACCGTGAGTTTTTCTCTGCCTTTTTTTCTCCTATTTTTTACAACTTTTCGGCCTGTTTTAGTCTGTTTTCTTTTTAAAAACCCGTGCGTTCTTCTTCTTTTTTTCTTTTTTGGTTTATATGTAGTACTCATGCTTGGCTTTTATTATTTAATTAGTATAATGTACTATTGTAGTATAAAAAGTTGCCCTAGTCAAATATAAAAAATAGATAAATACCTTCTTAACACAAGTTATCCCCAACTTAATAACATCTGTGAGTAATTTGTTTTAATTTGACAAAGATTAAAATAAAAGAAAAAATGAGATACTATCGCCTTAGAGAATATCATATACTTATTTTTTATTATAAAGGACATATAAACTTTTAATATGCTTATGAATAATACAGAGCTTTGGCAATCAGTTTTAGCGCAAATGCAATTTCATATTTCTAAGGCAAACTTTGCCACATGGTTTCAAAATACTGAAATTATTTCTAAAGAAAATGAAATCGTAACTATTTCAGTGCCTAATGCTTTTTCTAAAGAATGGTTGAGCAATAAATATAATAAATTGATTTTAAAAACACTACACGATATAGACAATAAAATAAAAGATTTAGCTTTTGTAATAAAGCCACAAACTCAAAAACCTTCTGTTTTAAATGCTTTACCAGAAAAAAACACAATCGAAACTGAACAATTAAAATTTGATGAATTTAAAACCAATAAAGAAACTAATTTAAATCCTCGCTATACTTTTGATAACTTTGCGGTGGGATCTTTCAATGAATTAGCTCACGCAGCTGCGCTGGCAATTTCAGATAATTCTGGGTTTGCATATAATCCCTTTTTTATTTATGGAAACGTAGGATTAGGTAAAACACATCTTATTCAGGCTATTGGAAATAAAATAGCAGATGGCCCTAAAAAAAAGAAGGTTAGGTATATTTCTTCAGAAAAGTTTGTATCTGGTATTATTTCTGCTATAAGAAATCAAAGTATTGAAAGCCTTAAAATAAGCTTATATTCAATTGATGTTTTAATTATTGACGATATTCAGTTTTTAGCAGGAAAAACTAAAAGCCAAGAAGAGTTTTTTCATGTATTTAACTCTCTTTATGAAAAGAACAAACAGATAATTCTTTCTTCGGATCGACCACCTAACGCCATCCCAGAATTAGAAGAAAGGCTTAAGTCTAGATTTGAAGGAGGAATGATTGCGGATATTAGTTCGCCAGACTATGAAACAAGGTTGGTTATTTTAAAGATAAAACTCCAAGAAAAGGGTATGGAATTATCAGATGATATTTTAGAATATATTGCCATAAATGTGAAAAAAAATATTAGAGAATTAGAAGGAGCATTAAATAGAATTTTAATTTATTTTAAAACAAATAATAATATTCCCAGCCTTGAAGTATCAAAAAAACTCTTAAAAGGCTTTATTTTTTCTCCCTTTGATGTGGCAAATTATAAAAAAATTATTGAAACAGTTTCTAAATTTTATAATTTAGAGGAAAAAAGTATCTTTGACCCCACAAGGCGCAAAGAAATAGTCAAACCAAGACAAATAGCAATGTTTTTATTAAGAAAGGAATTAAAATATTCTTTTCCCGCTATTGCTAGAAAGTTTGGCGGAAAAGATCACACAACAGCCATTTATGCTTATAAAAAAATTCTTCAAGAAAGCGAAGAAAACAATAAACTAACAGAAGAATTAGAGTTAATAAAACAGAGAATATATAGTGGATAACATGTATTAAATAATATTATATTTTATAATAAAAAATTATAAACTAATATTACACATTTAATTATATTGTCTTTATCACAGGATTTACACAGTTATATTTTTTAAAAAAATAATACTAAATAAGGGTAAATTATTTATAGAAAAACAGTAAAACTAAAAACACTAATAACAAAAACAATATATTAATTTAATAAATTAATTATTATGAAAATTGAAATTCTTAAAGAAAATTTAAAAATGGGTTTAAGTGTTGTAGAAAAAATAGTTGGTAAAAATTTATCATTACCGATTTTAGATAATGTTTTAATAAATACAGAAGATAATTTTTTAATCTTGAGTTCTACGGATTTAGAAACAGCTATAAAAATATATATTTTAACTAGAATTATTAAAAAAGGTAAAGCAGTTGTTCCGGCAAGGTTACTTTCTAATTTTATTTCCTCATTGCCCGACGAAAAAATATCTATAGAGGCGAAAGATCAAAATATAGAAGTTGAGTGTAAAAACTTTAAAACCCAAATTCGTGGACATAATTCAGAAGATTTCCCAATTATTCCAGAATTTAAAGATTCTGAATTCTTAGAGGTTGATAATAAAAAGTTTTGCCAAGGCCTTTCTCAAGTAGTGGATATTTCTTCGTCTTCTCAAACAAGACCAGAAATATCGGGTATTTATTTTATTTTTTCTAAAAATTTAATAAAAATAGTAGCCACGGATAGTTTTAGGTTAGCCGAAAAAAGTATTTCCTTAGAAAAACCAATCAAAAAGGATTATTCTTTTATTTTACCCCAAAAACCAGCAAGAGAAATAATAAATATTTTAGAAGAAAAAGAGGGAGTGTTAAAAATATATTTTTCTCCCAATCAGATACTATTTGAATTTCCAATGAAAGAAACATCTCATCCGTTAATTCAAATTACATCTAGGTTAATAGAGGGGGAATATCCTAATTATCAAGAAATTATTCCTAAAAAATTTAAAACTCGTGTTATTTTAAAAAGAGACGAATTTTTAAATCAAATTAAAACAGCATCTTTATTTTCTGGTAAAATTAATGAAATAAAGTTTAATGTAAATACCACAAATAAAGAAGTTGAAATATTTGCCAAAGACCCTGATATCGGAGAAAATAAGTCAACTATAATGGCAAAAATAGAGGGAGACCAAATAGAAGCTTCTTTTAATTATAAATTTTTAATAGACGGACTATCAAAAATTAAGAGTTCTGAAATTATATTTGATTTAAGCGAAAAAGAGGGACCATGTATATTAAAACCAGTAGGAGATATGAGTTATATTTATGTAGTAATGCCTATAAAATCAACATCATAGGTTTGTTATTTATTGGATAACCAGCTTTTAATGCCAATCTCCCAAAAAAGATATCCAATATCATTCGCGGGATTTTGAGGAGGAGGACCAAGAGGATTATCTTTATTAATATAAAATAAAATACTATGAGTGTCGTCGGGATTTATTTGACCCAATAAAATAGGGTTTATATCTGTTTTTAATTCAGGTGGCATAAAGTTTTCTAACGGATAAGTTTCTAATAATTTTTGTGTGATTTTTCTCCAAATTGGAGCCGCTAATCCAATACCAGTTTTTTTATTTGTTGATGAATTGTCGTTATTGCCAACCCAAACTCCAACTGCTGCGAATGGAGTATAGCCTATCGTCCATGCATCATTAAAATATTGCGTAGTCCCAGTTTTTGCAGCAACTTGATAGCTATCAAAATACAGTGCGTTATTTGTTCCGAAAATAAAAGCCCTGGCAGAATTATCAGACAAAATACTATTTATTTGCCTTGCTACTTGTGTGTCTAAAACTTTTGTGGGCTCTTTTTTGTTTTGTTCAATAATTATTCCTTCGTTGTCTTCTATTTTTAAAATACTAACAAGTGGAGCTTTTGATCCTTCTGTGGCAAATACACCGTAAGCAGAAGTCATTTCTAATAATGTTACTTCGCCTCCTCCTAATACTAAAGATAATCCGTAACGATCAGGTTCATTTAGGGTTGTAATTCCAAGGTCTCGAGCTGTTTCAATACTATCCTTTAATCCTGATAAATATAGGGTTTTTACTGATGGTAAATTTAAAGATCCAGCCAATGATTGGCGCAATGATACCTTTCCTCTAAACATATCATCGTAGTTTTTAGGATGATAACAATCCAACCCGTATGCATCTTTAGATTGGTTCGCATCGGGGCTACAATGCTGGTTAAATTCAGTTTTTACATCCCAGAGTATAGTATCTGGGGTATATCCTTTTTTAAACGCTGTAGCGTAAACAAATGGCTTAAAAGCCGACCCTGGTTGTCTAAGCCCCATTGTAGCTACGTCAAATTTTGGAGTAAACAAACAAAGGCCTTGCGGAGTTTCTTGGCAGCCCTTAGGATAAGATTCTTCAAAATAACTTTTAGAGCCAATTAAGGATAAAATTTCTCCTGTTTTTGGATCAATAACAACAGACGCCGTATTATTGGCATTAAATGTTTGGTTTGATTTATCGGCCTCTTTTATTATTTGTTCAACATAATCCTGTAAGTTCCAATTTAGAGTTGTGTAAACTTTTAATCCTTTTTCTTTAAGAAAATCTTCTCCGTATTTATTTTCTAAATATTTTTTAACATACATCACAAAATGAGGTGCTTTTATGGAAATTATGTTTTCAGCGAAAACTATTTTTTCTTGTTGAGCTTCTTTTAATTGGTCTTTTGTAATATGTCTAACTTTTTCCATTCTTTCTAAAACATAGTCTTTTTCTTCTAAGAGTTTATTTTTATTTGGTCCATATGGAGAGTAATATCCCGGAGCTTTTATCATTGCCGTTAATGTGGCTGCTTCCGCTAAAGAAAGATCAAACGAAGATTTTTTAAAATATGTTTGACTAGCAGCCTCAACGCCATAAATATTTCCACCTAATGGAATTTGATTTAAATACCATTCAAAAATTTGATCTTTTGAATATCTCTTTTCTATTTCTAAACTTAAAACAACTTCCCTGATTTTTCTACCAATAGTTTTTTGTCTTGTTAAATAAACAGAACGGATAAGTTGTTGTGTTATTGTTGATGCTCCCTGACTAACAGACTGCAATTTTAAATCAATTAAAATTGCCCTTGCTATACTTGTAATATCTATACCATTATGTTCATAAAATCTAGCATCTTCAGAAGCAAGAACGGCATTTTTTAAGTTATCGGATATTTTATCAAAAGCAATAATTTCTCTTTTTTCGTTACCATAAATATCGTACAAAAGTATTTTGCCCGTTCTGTCATATATTTTAGTGGATTGCAGAAATGGGCTCTCAGTAAACTTTTCTGGCCTTGGTAGGTCGTAAGTGTAGTAAAAAAATAAAAATATAATAAGCACGCATCCAGCTAAAAGTAGATAAAGTAAGTATTTAAAGGCTATAAAGGCGGTTTTCCAGGTCTTTTTATTTGTCTTATTTACGAATTTTTTAAATATTTTTTTAAACATTTTTATCAGGGTTTGTCTTAATATTAAAACAAAAACCCCGTCTTATTTTAACGGAGCCTTGTTTTTCCCCGTTGAGAGGTTGGAATTATGGCTCTAATCCCGCGTCTCTGCTTTTAAAGCTTTCTTTTAACGGGGTTAATAAGTAAGTTTAGTTTATTTTTTATTCTGTTTCAATTTCTTCTTCATCTGATTTTTCTTCGTCATCGTCAGCATCTTCCTTTTCTTCTTCTAGTTCTTCATCGTCGTCATTTCTCAATGTATCATCAAAATCATCGTCTTGATTTATGAGTTTAGTTAAAAATTCCTCTTCCATGTTTTGTAACTTATTTTTTAAAAATAAACACATCTTTATGGGTTTATCTTTTAAATTAAGTTTTATTAATTTTACCCTTGTCCCCATTATATTTTTTCATAAACTATTGTCAAGTCTTTACTATCCACACAATATTATTGAGGCGGTTTTTAATATCGTAAATCTTTTAATGCGGCACATATTGCAACACCAAGAGCATCTGCGGCGTCGTCTTTTTTTCGGTTATTTTTTTTAAAATTAAATTTACTTAAATCAAGAATCTCTTTTGTCATTTTTTGCACCTGTTTTTTTTCTGCCCTTCCATATCCCACAACAGTCATTTTTACTTGAAGAGGGGTAAATTCACAAGTTGGAATTTTTTTTTGCGCAGCGGCTAATAAAATAACCCCCTTTGCCTGACTTACTGGCATTACAGTTTTTAAGTTTTTAAAAAAGAAAAGACTTTCAACAGCAATAATATCTGGCTTATATTCATCTATTAATTCTAAAATTTCTTTATAGATTTTTTTTAGTCTTTCTCCTACCGGTAAAGTTTGCGCAGTTATAATACATCCAAAATCAAGAACTTTAAACTTTTGATTTTGATCTCTTTGTTTTTTTATAATGCCATATCCCGTTATTGCTATTCCAGGATCTATACCAAGAATAATCATAATTTTAAATTTGAGTAAATGTCATTAATATCATCACTTTCATCTAAGGCTTCAAAAAGTCTTTGAGAAACCTCCTTCTCTTTATTAGAAACTTCAACTTCTTCTTTTGCAACCCAATCCAAAGAAGCAGATTCTATTTTTATTTGTTTTCCTTCAATCTCTTTTTTTATTTTTTCTAAATCTTCTGGTTTTGTATAAATATCAAGTAGATTGTCGTGCCAAAAAACATCTTGAGCGCCAGTTTCTATTGCTAAAAGTTCTAATTCTTCTCGCATTTTTATCTCACAATTTACTGTTATTACTCCCTTTTTATCAAACATCCATCTTACAGCTCCTTCGCCCGCTAATTTGCCACCGTTTTGATTTAGTATAGTTTTTATTTCACCTAAAGTTCTGTTTTTATTATCTGTGATGCCTTCAATAATAAGAGCAACGCCGCCAGGCCCAAATCCTTCAAAAGAAACTCCTTCTAATTTTTCTCCAACTAATTCGCCAGTACCTTTTTTAATAGACCTTTCAATATTTTCTTTAGGCATATTAAACTTTTTAGCCTGGTCTATCATAAGCCTCAGCCTGGAATTAGTTATAGGGTCTCCTCCTGCCTCTTTTACAGCAACAGTAATTAATCTGCCTATTTTGGAAAATATTTTACCCTTTTTTACATCAGCAACCTCTTTATGTGCCTTAATTGTTTTAAAATGGCTATGTCCTGACATATTTAGAGAGCTTAAATTTAATAAATAACACAGTTATTACGGAAGCTATAGTTATAAGCAAAGCCACTATAAATAAAAACCAAGGATTTGTATTTTTCCCCACTAACTGGCGGACTTCTTGGTTTATTGGTTGATTAATAGTCGCTAAGCCCACGTTGACCTCCTTACTATTATCAGACTTTTTAATTTTAGGCAAGTCTTTTTCTCTCGCTTGTGAGGAATTTGTTCCTTTTTGCACAGCATTATTTTGGACAACAATATTTTTTACGCCGGGAGTTAAAGATGCACTCCATTGCCAATTTGCTCCTGTTTTATTATAAGATTGGTTAGAGGGAGCATTTTCGTAATTTATAAAATCGATAACTTTTCCATCTGGCCAAGAGAGTATTAATCCGTCGATTGTGTTATTTAAAGTAATTTTTGTGTCAGGCCTTTTAAGTGTTAAATAGCCGTATGCTGGCATTTTTGTATTCTGAGGTAGAGAATAATTTGTTACCGATCCTTCCTTGTCTTTTATAGTCCAGCCAGATAAATCAACTTCAGAATTATTCGTGTTATAAAGTTCAATCCACTCTTTTCCGTCGTCTGTGCCATCTGGAGAGGGAAGTATCTCATTAAAAATAACTCCCGCCAAATAATCTATATCAGATATTGGGTTTTGGATATTGGACGTTAAATTAATAATATCTGTTATTATGCCTGCACTGTTTTGAGTTCTTGGCGTGCCTCCAATATCTTTGCTAGTTTGCCATCCAGTAGAAGATTTTTCCATTGTTTGTTTCGTGGTGTTATCGCCAGCAGGCCATTCTTCAATATAATTAATTTCGTCAATTAAGTTATTATTATTGTCATATAGCCACAAATCTTCGCTTTTATTACCTAAAGCTCCTTTATAAATTAAATCAGCCGTAATATTTAAAACAGTGTCATCGTCGGTTCTTTCCATTAAATAAAAACTATTAGCAGAAATTATACCAGTTAATTTAACCTCGGGAACACCGTCAGGCGCCCTTAATGTCCAGCCATCAAGGTTTATATTTTGGTCAACATTATTTTTTAACTCAATCCATTCGTTGTTAAACGAAACGATCGTGCCCATCCATGCAATTTCATTTATTACAATATCGGATTGTTTTACAGTTTGTGCCTTTGCGAAGTAAGCAAAAAATAAAAAAGTGATAATCAAAAATAAAAATAAAATCTTTTTCATAATACATGATATAGGTCTTATTATATATCTTTTAATTAAAATAAGGTACAATATACTAAAGGTCTATTTAATAATTAATCGTGCGTGGGGTATGAAAAGTTATTTTCATATCTTCCTCGCTCATAATTATGGAAAATATGAAAAATATGTGCGCGTGTTCTCATCATAAAGTTATGCCAGTGTTAGTAGTTTTATTTGGTCTAACTTTTCTTTTGGGGGCTTTGGGCATTTTGACTTCTGGCTTTGTAGATATTACTTGGCCGATTATTGTAATCGCAGGAGGTCTTATGAAATGGGCAAATAAGTCTGGAATGTGTAAGTGTTGTTAGTTTTTGTATTGTAAAAACCCTTTACTTATTAGTAAAGGGTTTTTTGATTTTCTTTCTGATTTATACCTAAGTGCTCATAAGTAAGGTTAAAACTTTTTTCGAAAAAATTACTTTAAGATATTATTTATTTTTTCTAATATTTCTTCTGATGCGAAATTAACTTTAATAAAATAATCAATTGCCCCCAGTTTTAACCCCTTATCTATGTCTTCTTGTTGCCAAAGATTTGAGAGTATTACGACGGGTATTTTAGCCAAAGATTCAGTCTTTTTAATATTTTCTAAAACATCAAATCCGTTCATTCCCGGTAAAACAATATCTAACAACACCAAATCTGGCATTTCATCATTTACGGCCCTTAATCCACTTATACCATCTATAGACTGCACTACCTGATAACCTCCTTTGACAAGTCTTTTAGTGATTAATTCTCGCAATATATTATCATCTTCTATTAGTAATATTTTTTTAGCCATTTTTTTATTATGTAAAATTAATAATTATATTTCATTGTATTCTATTAAAATAATAAAACAAGTAGTTGATTATTGTAAAAAATGATATAATAAATGTAATAATTTATTGCTCGGTCGGAATGATAATTTGCTCTCGTTTGCGCTCGTGATTTATCGTTCTTTCCTTGCTTATAATAATTATGAAAATTGAACAAAAGCTTTGGACAAAAGAAACGGGATGGCAAAATACATCCCTCGAAAAATTATCAGAAAAACCGCAATTGGTTCTAGTATTTGGGGGAAGAACGCTTATGGAAGATGAACGTTATTTCAAAGAGATTAGGTCTTTATACCCAAAGTCCCATATTATTGAATGTTCTACTGCCGGAGAGGTATTAGATACAAAAGTGAGAGATAATTCCATCGCTCTTACAGCGATATTTTTTAAGAAAACAAAAGTTAAATTTGCCGAGACAGATATTGCCGATATTGACGATAGTTTGGCTGCAGGCAAGAGGTTAGCAGATGCGCTACCACAAAAAGGATTAGTGCATGCTATGGTGTTTTCTGATGGCCTACACGTGAATGGCACTAGTTTGGTTGAAGGTCTAAATAATAACTTACCTCCGACAGTATCGGTAACTGGAGGATTGGTTGGGGATGGCGCCGATTTTAAAAAAACAGTTGTTGGTCTTGACCACGTTGCTATGGAATCAAAAATAGTTCTCATTGGATTTTATGGATCAAATCTTAAAATCGGCTATGGGTCGCTTGGTGGCTGGGATACTTTTGGCGTCGAAAGATTAATTACTAAATCAAAAGGAAACATATTATACGAATTAGACGATAAACCGGCGCTCGAACTTTATAAAACCTACCTTGGCGATAAAGCAAAGGATTTACCAAGTACTGGTTTACTTTTTCCTCTGCGGCTGCGTATCAAAGAAGACAAAAACAGAGAAGTAGTTAGAACTATTTTAGGGATAGACGAAAAAAATCAAAGTATGACATTTGCCGGAGATATGCCTGAGGGGGGACATGTGGCGCTTATGAAAGCTAATTTTGAGCGTCTGATTGATGGTGCTTCCGGAGCTGGTAATATGAGCATAGAATCACTGGGGTCAGTAGCGCCACAGCTTGCTATACTTATAAGTTGTATCGGCAGAAAATTAGTACTTAAAGAAAGAGTCGAAGAAGAAGTAGAAGCTGTCAGAGAAGTCATTGGCCAACAAACCGCCATGGCCGGATTTTATTCATACGGAGAATTATGTCCCAGTACGCCTACAGAAAAACAGTGCCGATTACACAATCAAACTATGACGATTACAACTTTTAGGGAAGAATAATTTCTAAACAGCATGCTGCATAGAATACTGCAACGTCAGGCAAAAAAGTTTATAGGCGGTGTAGAAAATATTCCACAAAAATGGAATCCATTTTTTGATGCAATTTCCAAGACCTATTTAGATTTTGACAATGACCATGCATTACTTGATCGTTCTTTGGAATTAAGTTCAAAAGAGTTTTTTGAAAATAATCGTCTCCTCCGTGAGGCTAAAGAGGGAGTTGAGAAAATAGTGCAGGAGCGCACCAAAGAGCTTGAATACGAAAAAAAAAGAGTGGAAGAGGCGAATGTTATAATAAAAGAAAAAAATAAATATTTAGAAGTTGCCATTAACGCTAAAAACGATTTTATAAGAATTGCCAATCATCAACTAAATACCCCTCTTTCTATTATGAAAAATGCTTATTCTATGGTTTGTGATGGGTCTTTAACTGCGGAAAAAGGGGTAGAATATTGGGGGAGTGGATTAAAAAGAATACTACAAGTGGTAGAAGAATTTTGGACTGTTCTTGAGCTTGAGGGAGAGGTAAAGTTAAATATACAAAAAAATAGTATTATACTTGCAATAAAAAATGCCGTTGAAGATTCAAAAAAAGTTATTGCAACCAATAAAAAAAGTTTAGAAATTATAATTAATGAGCCTGATTTTAAAATCCCTTTTGTTTTGTGTGATATAAAAAGAATAAATAATGTAATTTATAATCTTATAGATAATGCAATTTCTTATACCCAAAAAGGGATGATATCTATTAGCTACCAGATGGTTGAAAATAATAAATATCTTAAAGTTAATATCAAAGATACCGGTGTTGGTTTTACAAAAGAAGATAAAGAAAAAATCGGTCAGAAATTTTATAGAGCAAAAAATGCGCTTTTGTCACATCCAGACGGCTCGGGGATAGGGCTTTATATATCTAAAAGTATTATTGAAAATAATAAAGGTAAGCTATTTTATGAAAGCGAGGGAGAAAATAAAGGGTCCGTTTTTAGCTTTATATTGCCGGTTGCCGATTGATATATTTTTTCTTTAGAAAAACCCTTTACAGATTAGTAGAGGGTTTTTTGGTTTCCTTTTTGTTTTATGCCTAAATGTTCATAGGCAAGACGCGAGGCAACTCTGCCTTTTTGAGTCCTTTCAATAAAGCCGCACTGCATTAAATATGGTTCGTAAATATCTAAAATAGTATCTTCTTCTTCAGAGCTAGCGGCAGCTAGGGCCTGTAGTCCAACTGGTCCTCCTTTGAATTTTTCTATAATCGCCAATAAAATTCTCTTATCTCCATGTTCAAGACCCATTTCATCAATATCTAAAAAATGCAGGGCATGGTTGGTTATATCTTTTGTAACTAATCCGTCTCCTTTTACTTCTGCAAAATCCCGCACTCTTTTTAAAAGGCGGTTTGCGACCCTTGGCGTAAAACGCGAGCGTTTAGCAATTATTTTTATAGCCTCCGGTTCTATTTGTAATCCCAAAATTTTAGCTGACCTTTCAATTATTTTTTCAATATTATCTTGTTGATAAAAGTTAAGCTGAAAAGTTGCGCCAAAACGACTTCTTAATGGTGAAGACAATAATCCTGGTCTTGTTGTGGCTCCAATTAAAGTAAATTTCGGTAATTTTAATTCCATTGTTCTTGCCATTGGGCCCTTTCCTAGAATAAGGTTTAATTTATAGTCTTCCATGGCAGGATAGATGTATTCTTCTATGGTTTTATTTATTCTGTGAATTTCATCTATAAATAAAACATCCCCCTCTGATAAATTAGTTAAAATTGCCGCTAAGTCGCCAGCTCTTTCTATAGCGGGACCCGAAGTCATTCTAATTTGTTTGCCCATTTCTAAAGCTACTAAGTGTGCTAGAGTAGTTTTACCTAAGCCAGAACTTCCATAAAGTAATAAATGATCAGGAGATTGACTTCTTTGCTTGGCCGCCGTTAAAATGATTTTTATATTTTCCTTAATTTTATCTTGACCTACATAATCTAACCAAGTTTTTGGCCTTAAGGCAGAATCTAGGATCTTATCGTCATTGTCCGGGTTTTTTGTTGTAACTATTGACATATACAGTATAAGGTGATATAATTAACTTTATTGATGTTAGGAGTGTGGGATTTGAACAGAATCACTTGAGCGAGTGAATTTTGAGGAAGATT
>CAYHHX010000008.1:0-19999 GCA_964356545.1 uncultured Candidatus Saccharibacteria bacterium
AAATACTGGCAAATTTTATCTACTGCGTCAAACTGATTAGATGTTAACATTGATACTTCGTCTATAATAAGAACGGCAGCCGATTTTAATCTTTTTCTAAGATATTTTCTACTCATTAAAATACGAATATCTTTATCGGTGACTTTTTCGCGAATCCCCAGTCCAGACCAAGAATGTAAAGTAATGCCACCCATATGAGTGGCGGCAATTCCAGTGGAAGCGGTAACCGCCACTGCCTTGTGATTTTTTTTTAAATAATCAATATATTGGTTTAATAAAAAAGTTTTTCCGCTTCCAGGCGGGCCAGTTAAAAACACATTATGTCCTGTTTTTAATACGCTTAGGGCTTCTTGCTGATTCATAAGTGATATACTACATCTTTTCTTTCAACAATTATTTTCCACTTAGCCAATTTAGCATGCTGGTAAAGTTTATTATTAGGATTAAAACAAATAGGCGTTTTAACTAATTTTAAAAAGGCAATATCGCTTTCAGAATCCCCCACTCCTACTGAATCAGTTATAGTTAAATGCTCTTTTTCAATGGCACGATTTAAAATTTTGGCTTTATCTGAAATAAGTTCTTTATGCATTATTTTACCTGTAAATTTACCTTTTTTGTCCAATTCGTAAACACGGCCATAAGCTTTGTTAAAACCCCATTTTTTACAAAATTCCTCAACAACCACTTTGGGCGAATTAGAAATTGCTAAAAGATAATATTTTTTCTTTTTTAAATCTTTAACAAGTTCGCTTGTATAACGATACACACGATTTTGATGAGAATCAATTACCTTTTTTGCAATTTTTATAAAATCGCTATATTTAACGCCTTTTATGTTTTGCATAAAAGCATAGACAACTGCGTCAATATATTTTTCGTAAGAACCTTTTCGATTAGACCAATTTTCGTAAGCTTTAGTATAAATATTTCTCACTTTTTTTGGAAATATTCCTTCTATAATAAGAACTTCTGTAATTTCTATTAAAAGACTCGATCTAAAAATCGTCCCATCGATATCAAAAATAGCAAATTTTTTTACACTCATATTTTTATTTTTGCGTTATTTCATTTAGTATTCTAAAAATCTCGACCATAACAAATGTATCTTGTTTGCAATACTCTATAATCAAATGTATTTTTTTTGCTCGTTCTTCTGCCTCCGACCCTTTGTTAACAATATCTTGCCACCATACATAACCAACATCTTCACCCGTATATGGTAAATTTTCATAAGTCATTTGAGGCAACAATACATTCATTACTGCTTCAATTGCAAATCTTCCCTTGAAGTCTTTGTGAACATAATATTGTTTAGAAAAAACATCGCTCAAATCTTTCATTTGACTGCAAATTCTATTTAAAATATCTTTGTATTTATGCAATCTGTCGCCAATTTCTTTTGTAACATTCTTTTCAAAAGAAACATTCCAAGCAAGAACCGTGCCTTGTGGCTCTATATACTCATTAAGTTTTTTTGCGACCACTTCAGAAGGGTCGGAATTTTCTTGGTGTAAATATTCCACATGTCGCAATGGCCCTCCTTTTTTATCAATTATATGAATAGAAAATTGTATTGGAATTCTTTGCCATGTTCCATAACCAGAATATATTGGCACTGCGGGAGCATAAGTTTCGTAATCAAAAAAGTATAGTGGATATGCATAGCTGTCTAAAATATTAGAAATCTCTTTTATATCAATTATTTCTTTATTAGTTTTATGAGTATGAATTTGATTTTGCTGGGTAACACTAAAATCTGATGTGTTTTCAATTTCGTGTAAATTATAAATCTCATTTTTTACTAATTGCACTAGCTTGCTTGGGCTAGAACCAATTCGTATTAAATCATGTATAGAATATTCAGGTATTTCAGGATGCGATTTTTTAAATGTTGCACAATGTCTGCTTCGTCCATATAAATGACAAACGCAACCATCTTTTGGCTCTTCTTTTTGGTTTAGATATTTTTTGGCGCTTTCCATTTGTTGAGCAGTAATTTCTTTTTTTTCAGATACTTGCTCAGTGCTGTTATCAATTAAAAAAAGATTTTCAATATCTATATCGCCTTCTCGTATATATTCATTATTTAAATGAACAATAAATTTTTGACCAATATCAACGCCGGCTCGCTCTAATACAATGGTTTGAAAAGAAAGGTCAGAAATGTGGTCGCGTGGATTATCGTCGTTTTTTATTGAATTGGTTGCTTTTATTTCATACAAATCCCATTTTTCATTTTTAACGTTCCAGACCAACATATCACAACGAATAATAAATCCATCTGCAATAAAAGTGGGCTGGTATATGGCAGACACTTTTTGCGACATTAACAAATCAATTTCTTTTTGTGAATCAAAGCCTCTTGTTTTAATTTCCACAAATCCCGAAAATACTTTTAATTTTTTGGCGTACTCTTCGGCTATATTTCCTTGGTCCATACGACCCTGTTCTGATATAGAAACTTTAAATTCTTCAAGTTCCGGCATATAAAACCTAAACCAAGCGTCTTTAGGGCAGGCTCTATATTCAAGAAACCTAGATTTTGATATTAATTTCATAGATTTTTCCACTTGCATCCGACTTTTCCGTCAATCGCCGTTTTTTCAGCCAAAGTTATTTCATTTTTATATTTTACATCTGGCTCATAAAATCTAGCAACCACCAACCCCTCTTTTACCAATTGTAAATTAATATTCTGTTTGTCTAAAAACACATATCTTAAACATCTTTTATATTTATCAACATCGGTTTTATCTTTTTCTAACCGAATTTCTTTATTTAAAACTAATTTTTCAAGACGATTTTTAGCAGATTCATAGCAAGGATAACCAGCCTCGTCAGCATCAATACTTAATAATCTTATATGTTCACCCTCTTCAACCACAATCGTGTCGCCATCTATAATCTTAGTTACAAAAACTTCTGACCTCGCTAAACATTTACTGCTATTATCAACTTTTAAAACATTTTTAGGAGTCAGATTTTCTTTTGAGGCAAAATAATTATCGCTCCCCTCTAGATTTATCTCACCATAATTTTGCAAACTGAAATAAATTCCTGCACTAATAGTTACTAATCCAATCACAACCACCATAAATAATCCTGTGTTAAGCTTTACGAATCCATTATTTTTCTTAAAAAATCTCTCCATTGTTTGTTAAAATTTTAATCGGTCAGTTGAATAACATATAATCCACTTTTTTCAATTTCTTCTTTTTGACTAAAATTATCAAGTTTAAATTTTAAAACAAAATCAACTTTCTTTTCAATTTTTCTGCCACTATACTCTTTTGTTTCTGGATTCCACTCTTCTAAAATTAAAGTATCACCCTCTTTTACATCAAAATCAGCAACTCTTAACTCAAATCTCTTTTTCCCACTATGCACTAGTTTAAAAAACTCCGGCCAAATTTTCTTTTTAATTATCGCCATGTTTTATTACTAAAATATTTTATTAATTCTGAAATATAAATAATTGTTGTTTTGATTCTTTTACTAAATTAAAATCAGCAATGCCAAACTTATTATACGCAATAAATGTTTTAGATATTGTTTCTAGAAATGATTTTTCTATAGTTTTACTTTAATAGTAATGTAAATACAAAAATTAGACAACAAATTATTTATTTACTGTATTACTAAAACAAACTATTTTCAATCCCGTGGAAAACAAAAAACGCTAAAAAAGCGTTTTTTAAACTTCTTTAAAATTAAATCTATTTTTTCTTTTGTTGTTTGCCTCTATTTTTCTTTTTTGTCTTTCTATCAAGTCTTTTTTTGTTTAGCCATCCAATTCCCATATTTTTATTTTTTTACTTTTTAATATAATCGCGACCTTTCTAAATTTATGCAATAGTCCTACCCCCATCAATTGTTAATACAGAACCTGTAACGAAATCTGAATCTAATAAGTAACATACTCCTTTTGTGATTTCTTCTGCACCTCCCCATCGCTTTAAAAGTGTACCAGATAAAACTTCTTTGTTTTCTTGTTCAGTTAAGTCGGGCGGTCTGAGCATTGGGCCAGGCGCAATAGCATTTACTAAAATATGTGGCGCAAGCTCTTTTGCAAAAGATTTAGTAAGTCCGACTACTGCGGATTTCGCCGCATTGTAGCTAAGATAATCTTTATATGGACGAGTGAGTACTGACCAATCAGAAAAGAAAATCATTTTACCTTTTATATCACCTTCATTTTTAAGCATCTCGTCCCCTACTATTTTTCCAAATAAAAATGAACTTTTTGCAATGATATTAATATTTTTTTCCCAAGAATTTTCGTCTAAATCACCCCATTCTGATTTTTCATAAATTGCGGCCATATGTATTAATCCGTCAACGCGTCCAAACTTTTCCTTTGCAACTTTAACTACTTTTTCTATATCTTCTTTTTTTGTAACATCTGCCTCTACAGGAAAACCAAAAGGCCCAGCTTCACTCTCTGACTTAAAATACGTAATTACAAGGTTAGCCCCCTGTTTTTTTAATTCTTCTGCAATATTCTGACCAATTCTTGCAGCTCCCGTTATTATAATTGTTTTTCCTTTAAGTTCCATATACTAATAATTACTTATAACTGTATTTTTGAAAACTGATATATTCCGATAGCAAGAACAATAATTGTAAAACCACACAAAACACTAATACTTAAAACAGGAGAAAAAACACTTACTCCACTGAGAGCATAACGCAATCCATCGACGCCATAAGAAAAAGGATTTATTTTTGTTATGAAACTTAATAGTTGTGGTAAATCTTTTATTGGGAAAATTGCTCCAGAAAGAAAAAATAATGGCTGAACAAAAAAATTAAAAATAAGTGGAAATCCTTGCATGTCGTCAAGCCTAGCAGCTATAGCCGCTCCCAAAGCCGAAGACAAAATAGCCACTAAAAACAAAAATAAAAATGCCAAAGGTAAACTTGCTAAATTTGGCCTAAAACCAGCAATAAGAGTAATTAGAAAAACAAGTACCCCCTGAATTATGGCCACTGTGGCTCCACCCAAAGTTTTTCCTAAAAGAATTTCTAATCTAGAAATCGGTGCCACAAATGTTTCTTTTAAAAAACCAAACTGCTTGTCCCAAATAATTTCTAAACCAGTAAAGATAGATGTAAATAATACGGTCATGACAATAATTCCAGGGGCTAAAAATTGAATATAGTTACCTCCCCCCGCTTTAGCATAGATAGGGCTAAAACCAAAGCCAATCGCCAAAAGAAAAATAATAGGCTGACCTAATGCCCCCACAATACTGGCTTTTTTTCTTATAAATCTCTTTAATTGACGTAGCCACAAAATAAAAATTGCATTCATGTAATTATCTCATTAGCTTATTACTAATACGCATTCGATTTAAGCGAACATTTCCCGCTTCTTCTCTAATTTTACTGCCAGTTAAAGATATAAAAGCATCTTCAAGATTTTTTGTTTTAGCTTTTTCAATAATTTCTCCAATTTTTCCAGTGATAATAATTTTTCCATGATCAATAATGGCAACTTTTTGGGCAATGCGTTCAACTTCTTCCATGTGATGGGTCGTAAAAAAAACAGTTACATTTTCTTGTTTGTTTAAATTATTAATATATGTCCAAATATGATTTCTTGTTTGTGGGTCTAGGCCAATAGTCGGTTCATCAAGAAATAAAACTTTTGGATGATGAAGAAGCCCGCGAGCGATTTCTAATCGTCTTTTCATTCCTCCTGAAAAATTTTTAACAAATGAATCTTTGCGGTCGTACAACTCAACAAGGTTAAGAAGGTCAATAATCCGTTTTTTATAAACATCTTTTTTTAGGCCGTAAAGAATTGCGTGAAATTGCATGTTTTCATATGCTGTCAACTCGTTATCTAGGCTTGGATCTTGAAATACAATGCCAAAGGACCTACGCGTTTCATGCGGGTTCTCAATAACATTATGGTTATTGAGAAATATTTCACCAGTAGTTGGCCTTAAAAGCGTGGTTAACATTTTAATGGTAGTTGTTTTACCTGCTCCATTAGGACCCAAAAAAGCAAAAACTTCTCCTTTATTTACTTTAAGAGAAATATTATCTACAGCAGTAAAATTTCCGTATTTTTTCGTAAGATTTCTTATTTCTATCATACTAAAAGCTTAATGAAATTAATCATACCATATATTAACATTTTAGTATAAAAATAAGCTATCTCGAAAGATAGCTTTAGGTTTTGAGCTTGTAGTCAACTTTATGACTTTTTAAATTGGATCATCTGAGCGGAATCGAGCGATTATTTTTTGGGCAACTTTCACTCGCCACATCAAGTAACTACTTGCGATAATAATGATGATGGGTAAAACCATCCACCATGATGCTCCGAAATTACGGAGTAATATCGCGAAAAAAACAATACTTAACGCCATACCAATCCCCGACAATCTTTCGATGTCTTCCAGTTTCATAGCAAGCTCCTTTAAATTTGGTTATCATATCCCCTGCACCATGCAAAGAACAAAGTTAAACCATATTTATTGTATTATATTTATAATATCTTGTCAAATTATTATGACTCATCAATGGCTTGTTATGAAAAAAGATTACTCCTCCTCTTCTTTTTTTACTAAAATATATTATTATGAAGCTATGAATAAAATAATTATCAAATATGGTATCTACACGACTGGCTGGTTAGCAATTTTGTACCCACTATTTATACGAGCTCAAAATGTAAGTTGGAGTCTAGGCCAAAATGAACCTGCCTTGCTTTTCCCATTTTTCGGACTATTAATGACTTCGCTTTTATGGCTACATGCCATAAGTGGCGCATTTGAACCATGGCTACGCAAATATATTTCTTTTGATCAGTTTGTGCACCTGACAGCAAGTGTTATTTTAATTTCTATTATTGCTCATCCTTTACTATTACTTGTTAGTTTAGATTTTAACATCAATAATGTGTTTATTTATTACGGTACTAAATATATCTGGCTAGCAATTATTGCTTGGCTGCTTCTTATTATTTATGATATTGGAAAAGCTCTTAAAAAATATAATTTCTTTATAAAAAATTGGAATAACATATTGATTATAAGTAATATAGGTTTTTTAATAACCTTTTTTCATTCGTTGGAAATAGGAAGTGATTTACAGTCGGGGCCGCTAAGGATCGTTTGGATTTTTTACGGTATAACGGCAACGCTTGCTATTATTTATACGTATGGAATAAAGAAATTTTTAAAATAAATTTATTTTTTTACTTACCTCTTATTAGTCTTATTTTCATTGTCTTTTATATATTTTTCAACAAATTTATCTTGTATAGAAAAATTCAAATTACGCGAATTTATTTCAAGCTCCGCCCAAGCAGCCAAGCCCTCTAAAATTTCTATGTCATCTTTAGAAAATTCTCTTGGTTTCGTATCTTTAATACAAAATACGCCAATACGACTACCGTCAGCGCTCATAATTGGTACACCTGCGTAAAATCGTATGTAGGGTTCGCCTATTACCATAGGATTATCAGCAAACCTTTTGTCTTTTGTAGTATCTGGTATAACCAATATTTTATCTTCAACTAATGCGTGCCCGCAAAAGGAAATTGCCCTATCCCCTTCAGTGCTTGAAAGACCCTGACGAGACTTAAACCATTCCCGATTAGCATCAATAAGAGTGAGAGTTGAAATAGGAACATGAAAAATTTTTGTTGCACAACGAGTAAGTTGGTCAAATCGCTCTTCTGGCGGAGTATCAAGCAAATCTAACTCAATAAGAGAGACAATCCTTTTAAATTCATCTTTAGGCATTGGTGCTTTTTCCATAGTATTGCTTTTTAATTTAACAACTATTCTGTTGTTTTACCGTCGAAATGCTCTTCTTCATCAGCTTTTGCTTCTTGTTTGGTTTTATGGACTACTCCGTCCCTATGGTTTGGCGGAGAATAGATAGTATAAAGTTTAAGCGTTTTTTCAGAAGAGGTGTTGATAATATTATGATTAGTTTCTGCCGGAACTAATACTACAAACCCATCACTGATGTCTTGCTCAATGCCGTCTAAGATAGCCTTTCCAGTTCCTTGTTCACAACGAATAAATTGGTCTAAGTGGTGCATCTCCATACCGATTTCTTCATTGGGTTTCAAGCTCATCACTACCAACTGGCTATTTTTAGCAGTGTATAGCACTTCCCTGAAATTTTCATTTTCAAGAGAAAACTTTTCAATGTTTGCAATGTATCCTTTCATATTTTTTAATTAGTTATCTAATACGTTAAATTTCATCATCATCCCTGCCTCTAAATGTTCGGCAATATGGCAGTGGGCCATCCAAGTGCCTGGATTTGATGTATCAAGCAAAATATCTACAGTCTCTCCAGATGGAATAAATACCGTATCTTTCCAGACTAGATTTGTTTCTTTTACGCCATTACGCAGAAGCACAAGGAATCTTTGACCGTGAAAATGCATGGGATGCTGCATCGGATGCATTGATTTGGGGTCATTGAAAATCCTAATTTTCACCGGTTCACCCTTTTTAAATGACCAGTCAATATCCATATTGTCTTTTCCAGTCTCTTGGTCAACTATTTTCCACTTAACCAAATCAGGGCCTGACATCTGGTTCATCATTTGCATATCGTCTTCCCATTCAATGCCACCAGCCGGTACATTCATACCCATTCCGCTCATCATCGTGCCATCGGACATCATATGAGTTCCCATGTTTGTCATCATTGTACTACTCATTTGCAAAGAAAGTTTAATCTGCTTGTCCGGGGTTTTATTAAAATATTGGCGAAGTGAGTCAATACTTTCAATAACCTGGCTGTGGGCGCTTAACTGATTGAATGTAAGAGCATGAGAAACTTCAATCCGATCATCGCTAACCGTTACTGTGCCAAGAGTATAAATTTTATTGGGTGTTTTGTTTTGAATTTCAAAAGTACCACTGTCGTCAAATAATACCTCAACAATAGCACGCTCTGAAGGTCCAAGTGTTACTGAATCTATCCACTGGTCTTTTTCATATGCTCCCCCATCTGCTCCAATAAGCTTTATTTTTGCTCCTTGAATAGTAAAATTAAATGGACGGGTGTTGGCGGCATTGGTGATGTAAAATCTGATAACTTCACCCTTTTTTACCGATAAGGTATAGTTGGTTTCCCCATTCACCAACATTGTATTTCCAAATCTACCCATGAGCGTCCGATCAGATTTTTGCTTACTCAGCATAATCTTTCCATTCTCGATTAAGATATCATCAAGAAATAAAGCAACTTCACGGTTAACCGGCGACCAATAATCGGCACTTCCCGGGATAACGAGGTAGTTTCCGTAAAGACCCAACTCTTGTTCGTAATCCTCTCTAACATGGGGATGATACCAAAACATTCCAACATCTGGAAATTTTAATTTATATGAAAAAGTTTCTCCTGGCTCCATTTCTTTTTGACTAGTCTGCGAGCCGTCAAAAGCATTGTCCATCCTAACACCATGAGAGTGAAGCAGCGTTTTTACATCCATATCGTTTTTGAAGTTGATTGTCGCTTCTGCGCCTTGGGCGATTTTAATAAGGGGTCCGGGAATAGAGCCGTTGTATGCCAGCATCCTGTATTCAGTACCATTGATATTCTTTTTTACATAACTTGCTGTGAGGTTATAGGTGTCACCGTTTTTAAGTTCTACTATTTCACTAGATTTGGCTTCTGGCAACCCAACGACATCAGAACTTACGTATGCTCCCTGAATAGCCCGTTGCCTTGTCTGCCAAAAGAAAACAGATCCAATTAATAGAATTACGGCGACGATAAAGATAATGTAAAGATATTTTTTATTCATACTTTATGTCTTTGACTAGTTAAATCATTATCTTTATGGCTATGCATATGATTTTAACTTTTATTTATAAGGCTTGAGTTATGCATCCAGACAATGTAAGCTCCGAATACCCAGGCTATCAAACCAAGCAAGATTGCTCCCCAAAGATAGCTAACAACATTACCCCAGACAAATCCGGGTAAAGTTTCAAATAATGTGTGATGTAATTCAATTCCTCTTACTGTGCGCCATGGAAAATATCCGCCAATCAAGCAGATGACATAAGCGACCTCCATCCCAAGAACACACTTTAACGTATATGATTGTAAAGATAGTTTTTCCATGTTTTGAAAATGTTAATAATATTTTAAAATACGAACGCTAAACTATTTCTCCTTTTTTCTCGAGCATCATATGGTGAATGGTGGCAACCTGAAGCCAAATAGCGATTAAAAAGAATATTGCCGCATTCATACCTGCGCCCATCATTGTCCCTTGAGAATACATTCCTCCATACATCATATTCATTGTATTTCCGCCCCATAGTCCAAAGAACATGAGAAGGCCGATGACCCCCGAAACAACGCTTAAAATGTGTAATACTTTTGAGATTTTCATGGTTTTTTAGTTAAGATTATTTATTAGATAAATTATAGACACGGATTAATTCTTTGACAGCTTTCTCTTCTTGGCCCTTGTGCTTCATTTGATGTTTCACATGAGTTCTAAGATGGTTTTCTAGAATAAAACTGTCGAGGCTCTTGAGCGACCTTTGAATAGAAAGAGATTGCTCCAATAAAGTAGGGCAATACTCCTCCTTCTCAATAGCCTTGATTAATCCTTCTAATTGGCCGTTAATAATTTTGGCTCTGTGTATAGCACGATGTTTAAGTTTTTGGTCTAACATACGTGAGTAATGTTAATAGTAATAATCTCTCTTATAGGTTATACCCCCATACCCTATATGTCAATAGTCTCGCTTGTGGATAACTTTTTGTAAAACAAAAAATCGGTGTTTCCGATGATTTTTTATTCTAAATACGGCACTCGGTCGGTATGACCTAACTGGGAATAGTTTCGGAAATATCGGCTTTTAGTGACCCTCTTTGGTCACTCGATACTTCCGTCTATTGAACTGATGGGTCTTGGTCGGGTTTATTATAAAATATATTCATCTAACTTTTCATATACCGCTCCGTTATCATCAGCTTTGTAAACGCAAATACTGTAAGGACTAAAAGATAAATTAGTTATCTCTAATTTGGGAATATTCTTTGGTACTTGGCCTTCTTGATATCTTGTTAAAGTAATATGTGGTCTATAAAGATTATGAGCCAAATCATATCCCGTTTCCTTAGCATTTTTCTGCTGTTCTTCAGTGTATGGTGTGAAATATCCTTCTTCAAATGGATTACCATGATTTAATCTATGGTCTTTTAACTTTTTAACTAACGATTCGTGCAAATCCATAAGTGATTCAGATTTACGATAAGAAATTTCAAAATATCTTCCTGGAGTCATATAGTAGCCGGTGTGTTCACATGAAAAGTTATTGATGTTTCTTAAAACTTCTCCTGCTTTTAATAAAACTTTGGGCATTACGTTATTTGCAAACCTAGCCATATATACCGTCATATGAGGAAATTTACTTTTTCCATCAAGCACAAACATTGTGTTGTTTGATTTCAGTAACTGGCTAAACTTAATACAGATTTCTCCAATATCCCACGGCGGAATAACACAAATATTTATAATTGTTGAATTTTTAGGCAGATTTTTCATAACCTTATTGATAAGGCGTCTCGGTCGGGGTTATTAATAATATTAACACCATAGACTTAAAAGGACTGTGGCAACCTCGGATAAATAACTACGTAAATTTTCTAAGTCAATTCTTGGAGCAAGCTCAAATTTATTACTCTTACTTTGTAAGGTTGGTTCGTAACTAATCTGTCGTATCCAAATACGACCATCACTACTGTATCCTGAGCGCTTTGATATTAAAAATTTTTCATTTTCATGAATAGCTTTCTTTTCTTCGTAAGGATGTGCTGTAATTCGATCTCTAATATTATTAATTCTTTCTATTTTAGTAGAGTAATTTTTTATAGTTTTTTGTAATATAGGATCTGTAAAATTAGACAAAGCCTTATTTAATAATTTTAGACAAGCTCCCATGTTTGCATATGCCGACACTCCAGCTCCGCAAATGATAGGGTCTGGTAACTTTTCACTAAGTGCTTTCTCTTCAATCTGTACCATTCCAGCAGCATATTCGAAATAGTAAACAACGGAGTGAAGTGCCAAATATCTTCTTGCCCAAATATCATTATTTTGGTGCTTTAAGTTTAAACAATTAATTAGATCAATGAGAGCTGGTATTTGATAATCTTTTAATACTCCTGATACTTCTGTCATATTATAAATTACAAATGAAATTCGGTCACCTGACTTAGCATAGGGCTGATGTGTTCCTCGATCTAGAACTCTATTTTCAGGAATAAAACTGAGCGTCATGGTAGCTTCTTAAATAATGCGTCTCAGTAGGATCTATTTTTCATTAATAAAATTAGTCCAACATTCGTAAAGCTTTTGGTTATCTTTTTTAATATCTAATATTTTTTTTGTAAAGGATTTACGAGTTATAACTTCGATTACATATTCTTCTTCAAATGACATTCCTTTCTTATTCGGCTTAGGTAATGTTTCAAAAACAACAAATAAATTATCAACCTCTTTTACATCAACTAACATGTTTTTATTTAAATTAGCACTCCACAACGTGCCATCCAGTACTATTATGGGCATAAAATAATGTATAGCATACTTTCCAAGTCCATATCGTTTTTTGATATATTTCGTAGCCTTAACCAAAGTCACAAGAGCTTCATATATTTTGCTATTTTGTTTAGGCTCTGAAAAACTTTCGTGATAACTTTTGTGGAGAATAGCATCTTTAAGACGAAAACCTTTAAGACCGAATATCTCTAAATCTTCAAATAACATTTCGTGAAATTCTTTATTTTTTGATTTTAAACACTCATTTGGGATAGCGGGCCACCTTCTCTTACCATTATCAAAAAATACCCACGGTTTTTTGCTTTTTTTACATTGTATAACTAGGTGTGAAACTAATTTGTTGGCGTCACCCATACCAACCTTCTCGGGAACATTTTCAGCGTAATCAAAATTAACTTTTACTCCGTGAAGATCTAACTCTCGAGCCTGACCAGTCTCTTCGTCACGATATAAATAACCGCTATAAACCATCCAATCTGTTTTTTCCAATTCCGATGCTACAAAAACTTCTAGCGGAAAGCCGGTTTTCTCTAAATCTTGCACTATTTCTTTCTTAATTTTCAGTGACATCTTTATAAGAAGATTACCATGCGTCTCAGTCACCTGACTTAACTTATGTGTGCTGCGGGACTTGGTATCCTTTGCGAAAATTAATATTTTCGTTTCGGACTACCCTTTCGCCCTTCAACAAAATCCTTCTTCAAGGCTACGGAAATTAATCTTTTATATGCAAATGATTTCCCGGAACCAGTTTTTAAATAAAGCTCAAAATCTCTTGCTTCTTTTTCTGTTTTAAATCCGCCATACCAAACTAATTGCCATGGCATATGCGGTTTTGTAGATTTTACTTCTCCGCTATTATGTAATTCTAATCTTAATTTTAAATTATTTGTAGAGCCAAAATAAAAAATGTGAGATTTTGAACTTAGCAAAATATAGGAATAAAACATATTTCATTATAGCATGCTATTCCGTAGCCTTGGCGAAGGATAGCTGCGGGACTAGGATTCGAACCTAGATACGGGGCTCCAAAGGCCCCAGTCCTACCATTAGACGATCCCGCAATAAGTATAATTTTACGATTCTTTGTAAGTTATGTCAATAATCGCTAATTCTAAAGGAAGTTGAGGTATTGTGGTATATTTTATTTTGTTTTCTGCTTCAATAAATAATTCCAACATATTTTGAATCTCTTTGTTATTTAAATTATCTATTTGAGACTGCATTTTTTCCATTTCTTTTTCTGAAAGAGCAGAGTTTTGTAAGTTTAAAAAATCTGGATTTATTTTTAAAAGCAAGGACTGCCTTAAATAAAAAACTAAAGTTTTAGTAAATTCTTGTAGATCAACGCCGTTGTCTACCATTGAGTTTAAGCGTAAAATCGCATCTTTAGTATTTTTTTGTAAGAGATAATCAACAAATTGTGAAATTTGACTAACCTCGACAATCCCTAAAAGTTCTTTTACGTCGTCGATTTTTATTGTATTGGTTTTACCAGAAAAACTGATACATTTATCTAAAAGTGATTCTGCGTCGCGAAACGAGCCGCGAGAATTAAAAGCAATTAAAGATAAAACAGTGTCTTCAAATTTTATATTTTCTTTTTTAGAAATAAATTCTAATTTTTTAATAATTTCTAAAATTTGTAATCTTTTAAAATCAAATCTTTGGCATCTTGAAATTATAGTTGGTATCATTTTATGAACTTCTGTAGTTGCTAATAAAAATACGGCATGGCTTGGAGGTTCTTCAAGAGTTTTTAATAAAGCATTGGCGGCTGATTTACTTAACTGATGACACTCGTCAATTATGAAAATTTTGTATTTTGATTTTACTGGAGCAAATTTAATTCCATCTATTAACTCTCTTACATCATCAACTCCAGTATGAGAAGCTGCATCAATCTCAATTAAGTCCATTGATTTTGATTGCATAATTTCAAGACAAGAAGAACATTTGTTGCAAGGTTCAAAAGAAGATAAATCTTGGCAATTAATAGCTTTTGCGAAAAGACGAGCGATTGTTGTTTTGCCGCTACCTCGAGGCCCAGTAAACAAATAAGCATGAGAAATAGATTTCGCAGAAATTGAGTTAGTTAAAGTTTGAACAATGTGCTCTTGTCCTATCATTTCAGAAAAACTCTGTGGCCTATATTTACGATATAAAACTAAGTTATTCATAATATTATTTTCATAATTCAAAGTAATTATGTTAGACTATCATAAAAATTTTACTTTGAAAAGAAATGACAAATTGAATAATTCTTGATAGCATATATTAATAACTAGAATAAATGAATAAATTTATAGGAGACCTAAAATTATTTCTTGAAAAAATTGACCATTACAGAGATAAAATTCTGTTTTTATTTATTAAGCCATATTGGCCCAACAGAATTACGCCAAATAAAATAACAACTGTAAGAATTATTATTGGGATTTTGCTATTTACTTTGTTATTTTTTTTCAAAATAGAAAATAAGATTTTAATCATATCCCTCTTTTTCTTTGGAGTGCTAACCGACCTTTTAGATGGTTCGGTTGCCAGAGGGAAAAATATGGTTACTGAATTAGGTGCCATGTTAGACCCAGTGGCCGATAGAATAATAATTATAACTATAGCTGTTTATAGTTTATTTGGGCCTCATAAGTGGTTGCTTTTAATTTTACTTTTAATAGAAATTGTTAATCTTTTTGTTTCAATATATTACAAAACTAAAAAAGTATATCTTGAATCAAATATTTTTGGTAAAACTAAAATGGTTACGCAGTCATTAGTTTTTGTGGCGATATTATTTGTTTGGCCAAATCCCCCACACCAGTTTTTTATAAATATTTTATGGCTTTCGGCTGTTTTTGCTATTTTAAGTATTATTTCTAAAACATTAGAAATTCATCCAGTTAAAAAAATAAAAATATGAACACTCATAATTTGAAAATATATAATACTCTTTCGGGTAAAAAAGAAAAGTTTTTACCGCTCAAAAATAAAAAGGTCAATCTTTTTGTCTGCGGATCTACTGTCTATGATTTTTCTCATATAGGTCACGCAAAAACATGTATTATTTTTGATTCTTTCGCCAAATATTTAAAACAAATTGGATTTAATGTTTTTTATTTACAAAATATTACAGATATAGACGATAAAATAATTGCTCACGCCCGCGAAAAAGGAGTTTTGCCTAAAAATCTGGCTTTGGTTTTTGAAAGAGAATATTTAAAGGCGATGAAAAATTTAGGCATTAATAGCGTTACAAAGTATGCTAGAGCAACAAATTATATTAAAGAAATAATAAACCAAATAGAAAGGCTTTTGAAAAAGGGCTATGCTTATAAATTAGAAGATGGAATTTATTACGATATAAGTAAATTCAAAAACTATGGTTCGTTATCGGGTAGAACAGTGTTGGCGGCAGAAGACGGTGTATCTAGGATTGACTATAGTAAAGACAAAAAAAACAGAGGCGACTTTTGTTTATGGAAATTCAAACAAGATGAAACCGAGCCAAGTTGGCCTAGTCCATTTGGTAAAGGAAGGCCTGGCTGGCATATTGAAGACACAGCAATTACAGAAAAGTTTTTTGGGGCACAATATGACATTCACGGCGGGGGTCGCGATCTTATATTTCCTCACCATGAAGCAGAAATTGCGCAAATGGAAGCAATTTCTGGCAAGCGCCCTTTTGTAAGATATTGGATGCATACTGGATTTTTGACAATTTCGGGGCAAAAGATGTCAAAATCATTTAAAAACTTTACGACAATAGATGATTTTTTAAAAAGACACACATCGCAACAATTAAGATTTTTAATGTTAAAAAATCTGTGGAGATCACCTCTTGATTATTCAGAGTCTTCAATAATTGAAGTAAAGTCTGCCTTAGAAAAAATTGAAGAATTTTTGAGAAAAATAAAATATACCAAAACAACAAAGTCAATCAATAAAATTCTTGAAAAAAAATTTGAAAAAACAAAAATAGATTTTTACAAAGAATTAGATGATGATTTTAATACACCTCGGGCATTTGCTGTTATTTTTAATTTTATAAAGGAAACTAATAAATTTTTAGAAGATAGTCTGGTTTCAAAAAAAATAGCTCAAGAAATATATATTTTTTTTGAGAAAATAAACCAAATTTTTGGAGTGATAAATTTTAAAAAAGTAAAAAAAGTAACAATTCCAGCCGATGTTAAAAAATTAATAAATGATAGAGAAAAATATCGTAAAGAACAAAACTGGCAAAAAGCAGATGAAATTCGCATGGAAATTGAAAAAAAGGGATATTTAGTAGAAGATACAAAAGAAGAACAGATTATTAGAAGTATTGAGTAAAATAATTTTTTAATATACAGTACTATATGGTAAATAAAAACGAACTACCAGATAAACTTCCTCCACAAAATACAGAAGCAGAACAAAGTCTGTTGGGTTGTTTAATGTTAGATAAAGACGCCATTGTTAAAATAGTTGACTCTATAATAGCCGAAGATTTTTATAAAAATATACACCAAGAAATTTATCAAGTCATGGTTGACCTTTATGGAAAATCTGAACCAATTGATATTCTTTCGGTGTCGGCTAGATTAAGAGAAAAACAAAAACTTGAACAAATAGGTGGTCTCGCCTACATTACTTCTCTTATAAACTCTGTCCCCACTGCTACTCATGTTTCAAATTATGCTAAGATAGTTAGACAAAAAAAGATTTTAAGAGATTTAATTTCAGCCTCTCATGAAATAGGTCTTTCGGCTTTTGATGAAGCACAAGAAGTTGATATTTTACTAGATAAAGCTGAAAAAACAGTTTTTAGTATTGGTCAAAGGTCTCTTACTCAGGCCTTTACTCCAATAAAAGAGATATTATCAGATACTTTTGAAAGAATTGACGAACTTTCAAAGCATCAAGGTAAATTAAGAGGCATACCAACCGGATTTAATGATTTAGACAAAATTTTAGCAGGACTTCAAAGCTCTGATTTAATTGTTTTAGCCGCAAGGCCATCTATGGGTAAGTCTTCATTTGCCTTAGATATTGCTAGGCATGTGGCAGTTTTTGAAAACAAAACTGTTGGGCTTTTCAGTCTAGAAATGTCAAAAGACCAATTAGGAGATAAATTAATTTCTAGTCAAGCAAATGTTAACTTATGGAATATAAGAAATGGTAAACTGCAAGACGGTTCAGGAGATAATGATTATTCTAGAATTCAGCACGCCATAGGAACTTTATCTGAAGCGCCAATTTATATTGATGACGCAGGTTCTGTAAATATACTGCAAATGAGAGCTATGGCAAGAAGATTACAAGCCACAAAAGGTCTTGATTTATTAATCATTGATTATTTACAATTAATGGAACCTATTAATAAATTTCATAGCTCTGTGCAACAAGTTACAGAAATCTCAAGGGCATTAAAAACTCTAGCCAAGGAATTAAATGTTCCTGTTTTAGCTTTGTCTCAGTTGTCTCGTGCCGTTGAATCGCGTGTTCCACAAATACCAAGATTAGCTGACCTAAGAGAATCGGGTGCTATTGAACAAGATGCCGATGTAGTTTTATTTATCTATAGAGAAGATAGATATAATGAAAATAGTCTAAAAAAGAATATCGCCGAAATTTTAATTGCTAAACATAGAAATGGTCCCCTGGGAAAGGTTGAGCTATATTTTGACGAACAAAGAGTAAGTTTTAGAAATTTAGACAAAGGAGAATATTACTCTGAGGTGACCTAATTAAAAATTATATCTTATATATGGCAGATTCAATTAAAAAACTTATTGAGTTATTTTCTAAATTTCCTACGATTGGCCCTAGAACTGCTGGTCGTTTTGTTTTTTATTTAATGAAGTTGCCAAAAGATAAAATTGACGAACTACTAAACTCTATTGAAGAATTAAAAAATAAAATAAAGTTTTGTAGTTTTTGTTTTAATCCTTTTGAGCTCTTTGACTCGACTCAGGATAAATTATGTCTTATTTGTAAAAACCCTCTAAGAAATAGACAACTACTTTGTGTTGTTGAAAAAGAAACTGATTTAATATCAATTGAAAACACAAAAAAATACAATGGCTTATATTTTATATTAGGCGGTACAATTGCCACTATGAAAAAAAATGATATTAGTAGTTTAAGAATTCAAGAATTTTTAGATAGAATTAAAACACCAAATAAATTCATAGAAATTATAATCGCTACAAACCCAACGCCTGAGGGCAAAGCAACATCTATGCTAATTGAAAGAGCTTTAAAAGAATTACTACAATCTCAGACTTTTTCCGCCAAAGGCGGACCAGCCCCTGGCTGGAAAATTACTCATTTAGCTCAAGGTTTGCCGGTTGGCGGTGAATTAGAATATGCAGACGAAGAAACTTTGGAATCAGCTTTTGAAGGAAGAAGGTAATAAAAATTATTTATACAAACAAAAAGACGTTTTATGAACGTCTTTTTATTTGTATTTATTTTAATTTAAATTTTCTTTTGTTTTTATTTTGGCAATTTTTAATTTTAACTCTTTGCCCACAACATAATTTCTATGTTTTATTCTACGCAAATCAATCCACTTGGTAAAACTTAAAATTCCAGATTTAAACAGCCAAATTCCGACTAAAGCAATTACTAAGGGTAAAAAGAATGAATCAATTAAAAAGTTATTTGTAAAACCAGTTGGAACATTGGTTGCTCCTAATACTTGTCCTAATTGAAAGGTCATATTTTGACCGTAAACTATTTGGCCATTAGAATTTTGGGCGACTGCCCTAAAATGATAAACAGATCCAGGAGATAATTCTGCGATATGTTGGTCAAAAGATCCTGTGTAGTTTATAGTTTTATGATTTGTTTCGTATCCATACGATGGTGTAGTTCCCCACTGAAACCAGACATAGTTTGTACTATTAGTACTTATTCCAGAAATATAGCCATTTAAAGTTGCTTGATTATTATATGCATTAGTGGCTAAGTTAGTTTGTACTGTAATATAATTTTGTTGTGTAGAACAACTGCCATTAGAGCAGGTCTGGTTATAGTTACAGGTCTGTATTAAACCTTGCTGGTTACCGCAAGAATCATACCAAAAAACGGCATTTCCAACGCATCTTTGTGTTGCATTTTGAGTACAATTTTGGCCCAAATTTATTGACTTGTTAGCATTTTGAATTTGATTACCAGATGTAACTAATAAATAAGCCGTATATGTGCCAGATTGAGGAAAAGAAGTAAAACAATTAACATTAGAGCCTACACAAGCTCCTGTCCATGAATATGTATAGTTTCCTGTTCCACCTGTAACTGACGAAGTAAATGTTACTGATTGATTAATTTGTGGTGAATTAGGGTAAACTGAAATCGTAACAAATAAATCATTTTGCTGTGTAGAGCAACTGCCATTAGAACAAGTCTGATTACCTAAACATGTTGTCTTTAACTGAGGAG
>CAYHHX010000009.1:0-18685 GCA_964356545.1 uncultured Candidatus Saccharibacteria bacterium
ATTTAGATTCTACAATTGTTTTATCAAGAGCGCTAACAGAAATTGGAATTTATCCTGCTGTTGACCCTTTAGCTTCTAACTCTTCTGCATTGGACCCAAAAATAGTAGGCGAAAAACATTATAAAGTGGCTAGAGACGTTCAATTAACTTTGCAAAGATATAAAGATCTTCAGGATATAATTGCAATTTTAGGCATTGAAGAACTTTCAGAAGAAGATAAAAAAATTGTAGATAGAGCTCGCAAAATTCAAAGGTTTTTATCTCAGCCATTTTTCGTTGCCGAAAACTTCACGGGTAGGCCAGGAAAGTTTGTGAAACTAGAAGATACGGTCCGAAGTTTTTCTGAAATACTAGAAGGTAAATATGATGATATTCCAGAGGAAAATTTTTATTTAAAAGGAGGCATAGAAGAAGTATTATAATTATGAGCGAGGAAGAAATAGAAAAAATTTATTTTTCTATTACGACCGAGCGATTAATTATATAAATTGCATTAGTAGTTTATATAATAATGAAAATATCTCTTTATTCTTTAAAAAAAATATTATTTCAGGGCGATGCCCAACTTTTGAATTGTAAAACAATGTCAGGCGAAATTACCGTTTTAGACAATCATATTTCTTTAATTACGGCTTTAACATCGGGAATTATAAAAGTTGTTGATAAAAATCAAAAAGAACATTTTTTTCCAATAAAATCTGGATTTTTAGAAGTTCTTTCTGGCAACGAAGTCCGTTGCATTGTTGAAGAGTAGAAATATAAAATATGGATAGTAAGTTTTTTTTAATTTTTATATTTATTTTAATATTTTTTATTGTATCTTTATTTTTTTTCTTTTGGATTAAATCTGAAAAAAAATGGGGAAGAGTTTGTTTTAAAGAATATTGTTTTAATGTTCAGTTGGCTCAAAACAACATAGAGAGAACAAAAGGATTAATGTTTAAAAAATCTTTAGAACAAAGTAAAGGAATGCTCTTTTTGTTTAAAAAAGAAGCAAAGCATTCTTTTTGGATGAAAAATACTTTGATCTCCTTAGATATAATATGGATAAGTAAAGATAATAAAGTTGTTTTTATTAGTGAAAACAATCAGCCATGCAAATGGAATGATTGTCCTTCTATAAAACCAACAGTAGATGCAAAATATGTTTTAGAGTTAAATAGCGGAATAGTTCAAAAAATTGGTCTTAAATTGGCAGATGAGTTAATTCTGAAATATTAAAATATACTTAATACAAGTATCCCCAAGTTTGAAGCTTATCGGAATCTTCGTACCATCCAAGGCCTATATCGGTTCTGTAAAACATATTTTGTAAAAGTATGTTTTCAATACGGCTATAGGCTTGTTTTCTTGCGTCTTCAACTGTAGTGCCAGATCCTGTAACAACCAGAGCATACCCTGATTCTCCGGCTATTCTCCAAGACCCGTCAACAAGCTTAACATCTCCTAAGTGCGTACCTTCTATATTATTTGGTTTTTTAAAGATAATAGATAAATCTTTATAAATATCCATTTCTTCTTTATCATAGTAGGGGAACGGAGGAACTGCACAGCATACACCAAGTTGAAATCCTTTTTTAGTTTTTAAATCATAATTTTCACCCTTAGCGATTGAGTAAAGAAATTCTCCTATTCTGCTTGTAATACCTTCCATAGCGATTGAAATATGCGGATAACCAAATCTACATGTAAATTCCAAGGGATAAATTCCTCTTGCATTAGCAATACAATTTATATCTATGTATCCTACATACCCAGATTTTTTAATATCATCTCCCATTTTTTCTAAAGTTGTTTTGAAAATTGTGTTTGGCCCAGACCAATACATTAAAGTTCCCATTTCTCCGGTGTAGGGGCCAATATCTCCTGGAAATAATTTTTTGTGTTCAAAGTTTATGTTTATAGGATAAATAAAATTGTTTCCGTTAAAAAATGCGCCAACCGCTACTTCAACTCCTTGTGCAAATTTTTGAAGTTGAAATTGTTTAACCTTTTTTTTAAGTACATTTTTGTTTGACCTTATTATTTCACAAAGGTCTTTTCCGTCTTCGTCTTTTCCTAAAAATAAAAGTCCTTTTGACGAAGAGCCAATAAATTCTGAAGGTTTAAAAACATAGCGTCCGGGATTTTCTTCAATAAATTTTAAAACTAAATCATAATCGGAAAAATCCCAATGGGGAAGCGTTAACATTCCGACTCTTTTCATTTCGGCCTGTCCAAATTCTCGGTCTTTTTCAAGCCTGTCTGTATATCCACTTCCGCCAATAACTAATTTACCTTTTTTTCTTAGCTCATCGGCTTCTTCTCCAAATCCTACATCATCAAAAATAACAATATCGGCCCAATCAATAAATTGTTTGTAGTCATCTACTTTTTCCAAAAATCCGTCATAAACATCCTTATCATAGTCCTCTTGTATGTAAACTTTTACTTGATGTCCCTCGCTTTGGATTTGATAGGCAAGGTCGCCAGATAAGGCTTCCCAACTTACAAATAAAATTTTTTTTGGAGAAATTGGCTCGTGCCCATTTCCATTGTATCCGTTGCCGTTTTGTGTGCTCATTTTTTAAATTTTAATTAAATTTTTCGTCATATGTTGAATATGCGACCGTTAATTCCTCTCCTTTCTTTATTTTTCTTAAAGTAATAAAATTTTCTCCATCATCAATAGTTTTGATATTTGGCTTTTTTGAGTTATTTAAATAATAAGAAATATCCATTCCATTTAAACAAGACTCTGATATTTCAACTGTGCCATTTTTGTGAATTACAAAAAAACTATCAACCAATGGCAATATTTCTTTGCCTAAACTTTTCAATTCCGAAATTTGAAATTTATACCAGCGCTGTTGTTTTATACCTAAAAATGGGTTTTTACCTTTTGGTATATCTTTTATAGCAAAAACTCCTATGCCTTCTATTTTTGAAGGTTTCAATCTACAGTAAGTATTTTTTAAATTATTTAGAATTTCTTTTTTCATTTTCTAAGTGTAATTTAAATTATTTTTACATTATAACATCAAAAAAAAATTATACAAAAAAACAATTGCAGTTATGCAATTGTTTTTTTATTCAGCGCTAAATTAATTAACGACTAAACCTTGGTGGTCTTTTTTTAGACCAGCATTCTCTGCAATAGATTGGTCTGTCGGGAGCTGGTTCAAAAGGAAGTTCTGTAATTTCTGTGGCACATTCGCCGCATTTCCAGTTTCCTTTGACCATTTCACGAGGACCAAAATTTCCTCCTCTTTGGTTATCAAATTTGTTGAAAGCCATTGAAATGATTTTACTTTTATTTTAATAAAAAAAGCGACCTTTGACTTTTAAGCCGCTCTACTTATTGGGTCTTCAACTTTTAATTAAAAACTGACTAAGCCGCCCTTAGGGCGAGCCTCGCCCAGAAGGGGCGGGATATCCGACTTATCGTCTATTTTGATTGTACTCCTTTTCAAAAAGAAGTCAAGAGTTTATTCTGTTTGATTTTTTTGTTTTTAGAGCTTAATATAACAACAAGTCTAATATATGAAAAAAGTTTTTTTAATTATCTTAATAGTAGTAATAGTAGTTTTAATTATCGGAACTATTATTTTTTGGCAGCAAAAAAGAACAGGAATATTACCAACTGAAACTGAATCTGGTATTGAGGTTTTTTTGCCAAAATTAAACGAAGAAATTTCTAGCCCCTTGGAAATCAAGGGAACAGTTAATGGGAATGGCTGGATTGGTTTTGAAGCTCAAGTTGGAACAGTTAAGTTATTAGACAGCGAAAATAACGAATTAGCAAAAACTTATTTAAAAGCAACAACCAATTGGATGAAGCCGTCAGTCAGATTTGAAGCAACTTTAGATTTTATTGCTCTTAATATAGACGAAGGTAAGCTTGTTTTTAGTAATGAAAATCCTAGTGGTTTACCCGAATATAATAGAGAGTTTATTTTACCGGTTAAAATTACTAAAACTGTGCAAGGCGCAATACAAGTAAAACTCTATTTTAATAATAATAGTACTGATTCTGAATACGCCTGCAAAAAAGTTTTGCCTGTGGATAGAGGGGTTTCTGAAACGAAAGCGGTTGCCAGAGCGGCTTTAGAAGAACTTTTGAAAGGACCAACAAGACAAGAAATATTAGATGGATTTTTTACAAGTATAAATCCTGATGTTAAAATTCAAAAACTAACAATTGAAAACACTGTGGCGAAAGTTGATTTTGATGATAATTTAGAAAAAAATGTTGGCGGTTCTTGCAGAGTGGTGGCAATAAGAAATCAAATAATTCAAACACTTTTACAATTTAAAACAATTCAAAGCGTTATTATATCTATAAACGGCAGAACAGAAGATATTTTACAACCATAAATTAAAACGCGGCAATGGTTAACTTTAAAATTCTTAAAAAATCAAAAAAGAGCAGGGCAAGAATAGGATTTTTGGAAACTAATCACGGAGTAGTTGAAACTCCGTGTTTAGTTCCGGTTGCGACTCAAGCAGTTATTAAAACTCTAACTTCAGAGGAGGTGGTAGAGACTGGCTCTCAAATTTTAATTTCTAATACTTTTCATTTGCATTTAAAACCTGGAGAAAAAGTTTTAGAAAAAGCGGGTGGTATTCATAAATTTATGAATTGGAAAAAACCAATAATGACTGATTCTGGTGGATTCCAGGTGTTTTCTTTGGGGTTTGGCAGAGATTTTGGTCTAGGTAAAGTTCTAAAGCAAATTACAAACAACCTGACCGCAGAGGCAGGAAAAAATATTATAAAAGAAGGAACTCAACCTCAAAAAATAAAAATCACACAAGATGGCGTTTATTTCCAATCGCCTCGAGACGGCGCAAAATTATTTTTAGGGCCAAAAGAATCTATTAAGATTCAAGAAAAAATAGGAGCCGATATTATTTTTTCTTTTGATGAATGTACTCCGCCCTTAGCAAGTTATGAATATACAAAAAAATCACTTTTAAAAACTCATGCTTGGGCTAAAAAATGTCTTAATGTAAAAAAAACAAATCAATCTATTTTTGGAATTGTGCCAGCCGGAAAATATAAAGATTTGAGGCAAGAGAGTGCAAAATTTATTTCAGCTTTACCATTTGATGGTTTTGGCATAGGCGGAGAGTTTGGTTCAGATAAATATAAAATGCCTCAAATGATAGAATGGGTTGTTAATGAATTACCAGAAAAAAAGCCTCGTCACCTTTTAGGTATTGGCTATTTGGAAGATATAGAAATGGTAGTAAAATCTGGCATTGATTTATTTGATTGCACAGTGCCAACTCATTATGCAAGAAGGGGAATTGCCTTTACGAGTGAGGGGAAATTAAATTTAAAACAAGTTAAATTTTTAAAAAAACGCGAGCCGATCGATAAAGAGTGTGTTTGTAAGGTTTGTTTAAACTATAAAAAAGATTATATTTCACATTTATTAAGAGCAGGGGAGTTATCGGCTTTTAGTCTTCTTACTTTTCACAATCTTTATTATTTTAATAATTTTGTAGAAAATATAAGAACGAAAATTAAGAAAGGAGAAATTTGACTATAATTAATTTTTATTAGATAATAAATAAAAATTAATAAAGAAAAAATGAGAGTAATAACAACTCAATTTAAAAAAATAAAAGAAGAAGAGTTAAGAATTAGGAAAGAAGTCAAAAAACAAACAATGGGTTATGTATTAGCGGCTTTTGGTTTTGTTGTGGGTCTTGCGTGGAACGATGCCATAAAAACTTTAATAGAATATTTTTTCCCGTTAAACAAAGATGGTATTTTTGCCAAGCTAATATACGCCTTTTTAATAACTTTTATCGTGGTTTTAGCCACTGTTTATTTTGTTAAATCAACAGAAAAAGAATTAGAGAAATAATAAAATAAAAAACATGGAAACAAAAAAATACGAATTGCCAAATCTTCCATATGGATATAAAGATTTAGAGCCCTATATTTCAGAAGAAATTATGACATTGCACCACCAAAAGCACCATGCAGGATATGTGAGTAATCTAAATGTTGCTATTGATAAATATCCAACTCTTTTTAAAAAAAGCGCAGAAGAATTACTCAAAAACTTAGACGAGATACCAGAAGAGATACGAATGGCGGTAAGAAATAACGCTGGTGGACATGTGAATCATTCTATTTTTTGGAACATAATGTTGCCCTTCGGTACAGCTCAGAGCAAGTCTAAAGTAGGAGAACCATCGGGAAAGCTAGCTGAGGAAATTAAAAAACAATTCAAAAGTTTTACTGAATTTCAGCAAAAATTTAATGACGAGGGTTTAAGGCGCTTTGGTTCAGGATGGGTGTGGTTGGTGAAAGATAAAGATGGAACATTGCAGATTATATCTACTGCAAATCAAGATAATCCCATAAGCGATGGACGTATTCCGATTATGGGGAATGATTTATGGGAACATGCGTATTACTTGCAATATAAAAACGTAAGGGCGGATTACCTAAAAGCATGGTGGAATGTAGTTAATTGGCAAGAAGTTGAAAAAAGATTTATTGAGTAATTATTTCCGCACACATTTAGATGAACGAATTTTATGTTATTTGTGACAACATAAGGAGCTTGGAAAATATAGGTTCTATTTTTAGAACAGCCGATGCTTTGGCAGTAGATAAAATATTTTTGTGTGGAATTTCAGGAAAACCCCCAAATCACAAAATTTCAAAAACAGCGTTAGGAGCGGAAAAAACAGTTTCATTTGAGTATTATTCGCAAACATGGCGGTTAATAGAAAAACTTCAAAAAGACAAGGTAAACATAATTTCTTTAGAGCAAAGCAAAAAAAGCGTTCTTTATACAAAATTAAAATATAAATTTCCCTTAGCCTTAATTATTGGCAACGAAGTAAAAGGAATATCTAAAAGAATTTTAGAAAAATCAGATAAAATTATTTATTTGCCAATGCAAGGAAAAAAAGAATCTTTAAATGTATCGGTGGCATTTGGGATTGCAGGATACTATATAAATAAATCAAGAATATAAAAATATATGAATAAAGAACACACATATTATGTTAAAGGAATGCATTGCGCTTCTTGCGAGATTTTAGTTGAAAAAAAGTTATTGGAAATTAATGGGATAAAATCTGTTGAGGCATCAACAAGCAATGGTCGAGTAACAATTGAGTATGAGGAAGAAAAGCCTAATAGTCATTACTTAACTAGCCTTTTTAAAAATGAGAATTATACTTTTTTTGATAAGTTAGAAGAAAAAAATACTAAAGCCCAAAAAGGTGTTAATCCAACGTTACTTGCTTTTAATATAGCGCTTTTTATAATTATTGGTTTTTTGATTTTAAATAAGTCGGGCGTGCCAGGATTTTTAGGTGTCAGTTCAAGTTCTTCTTTATTTGCATTTTTTGGATTAGGAATTTTAGCTGGACTTTCCAGTTGTGCCGCTTTGGTAGGAGGCATGGTACTGTCTATGTCAAAACAATGGCAAAGTATTTATTCTGACAAAAATACTGCTTACGAAAAGTTTCAGCCACACTTGCTATTTAATGTCGGCAGAATTATATCTTACGCTATTTTCGGAGCTTTATTAGGAATAATCGGAAGTAAATTACAGATTTCTCTTGCCCTTACTTCATTTTTAGTTGTTACAGTTTCTTTTTTAATGATAGCCTTAGGTTTGCAAATGTTGGGAGTGAAATCTTTGCGTAAATTTCAGTTTGCTTTGCCAAAATCTATCACGAGATATATTGCAAATGAAAATAATTTCCAAGCCCGACAGATGCCATTTATAATGGGAGCTGCAACTTTTTTCCTTCCTTGCGGCTTTACTATAATAGCTCAGGGCATAGCTCTTTTATCGGGGAACTGGCTACAGGGGTTTTTAATAATGCTTTTCTTTGCTTTAGGAACAGCTCCTATGCTTTTAGTTATTGGATTATCTAGTGTTAAGTTTTCTTTTAAGCCTCATCTCGCCGAAAGGTTTTCAAGAGTTGCCGGGTTTTTAGTTTTATTTTTTGCTTTGTATAATATTAATAGCCAGATAAATGTTTTAGGTTATACAAGTCTAAGCGATGTTTTTAGTCTTAGTCAAAATAAATCGCAAACTACAGCAGTTGACGCAAAAGATTTACCATTGATTATTGACGGCAAGCAAGTGATTAAAATGATAGCTTCTGGTTCAGGAAATAGTCCTAACTATTTTAAAGTGAGGGCTGGTGTTCCTGTAAGATGGGAAATTACTGCAGCCGATTCGCCCGGTTGTAATACCTCAATTATATCGAGAAACTTATTTTCAGGATCAATTGATTTGACTCCCGGACAAGTTTCATTTAAAGATTTTAAGCCAGAAAATCCTGGTAAATATAAGTTTTCCTGTTCAATGGGAATGATTACAGGAATAATAGAAGTTGTTTCTTAAAATTAGCAGACTAAATTTTAAAAGCATGGAAAAAATGAAAAATAAAATAATAATTATCATTGTCGTAATTCTTATTATTGGTTTTTTAACATTACTGATAAATTGGCAGAGGCAACCAGGAAAACTTGATACGTTTGCTAAATGCCTTAAAGAAAATGGTGCGGTATTTTACGGAGCTTTTTGGTGTCCACATTGCCAAAGTCAAAAAAAAATGTTCGGTAAATCAGCCAAGTTTTTACCATATGTAGAATGTTCAACACCGAATGGTCAAAGCCAGTTGCCAGTCTGTAAAGATAAAGACATTAAAAGTTATCCAACTTGGGAGTTTGGCGATGGCTCACGTTTAACTGGCGCAATACCTTTAATAGAGCTTTCTGAAAAAACTGGTTGTCAGCTTCCTTAATAATCTTATAATTAATAAGTTTAATAAATTTATGGAATTTATTTCAACAGTCAATCAAATGCTTTTATTTCTTACGATTACTGGTCAAATAATCTTGGCCATTGTTATTATTTCGTTTGTGACAAAACAAATAAAGATACTAAATTTTTTTTCAAAACATGCGCTTGTTTTTTCTTTTATAATTGCGCTTGTTGCCACGCTCGGCAGTTTATTTTATTCAGAAATTGCTGGCTATGAACCATGTAAGCTTTGTTGGTTCCAGCGAATTTTAATGTATCCGCAAGTAATTATTTTAGGAATGGCTCTTTTGAAAAAAGATAATGGCATTATTCCATATAGTCTTGTTTTATCACTTATCGGAGCATTTATTGCCGGATATCACTACCTTTTACAGCTTGGCATTGTGCCATCTATTGGCTGTTCTGCAGTAGGTTATTCAATTAGTTGCTCACAACGATTTATTTTAGGATTTGGCTACATTACTATTCCTATAATGTCGCTTACCGCATTTTTGCTAATAATAAGTTTTATGACAGCATTAAAACTAAATAAAAAAGTGTATGGATAAAATTATTGTTACAATAATGGGTCTTTTGGGTATTGCTTTTACTTATTGGTTTTTCTTTATGAAAAAAGAAAAAGAAGTTGCAGTTTCAGATTCTGTAGATATTATTGTTGATGGCGGTTATTCTCCTGAAGTGATATCTATTATGAAAGGAAAAACCATAAAAATTAATTTCATACGCCACGACCCGAATAGTTGTTTAGAAGAAGTAGTGTTAAGTGATTTTAAAATTCGTAAATATTTGCCGTTAAATCAAAAAATTACCGTTGAAATAACTCCGCAAAAAAGTGGTGAGTTTCAATACTCTTGTGGTATGAATATGTTTCATGGAAAAATAATAGTTAAATAATTTTTAATATGGAAACCAGAAAAACATTTTCAATAAAAGGAATGCACTGCGCTTCTTGTGTTAATCTTTTGGAGGGCGCGCTTAGAAAAGTCGACGGGGTATTAAAAGCAAATGTCAATTTGGCTACTAATAAAGCCACTGTAATTTATAATTCACAGAAAGTGACAGACAAGCATTTAGAATCAGCGGTGGCAAGTGTTGGTTATCAAGCAATGACCAATGAAGAGTTAAAATCGGAAGACGAAGAAAAAGCAGAGAAGCAAAAAGAGCTTCGTGATTTGAAAGTAAAAGTTATTGTCAGCTTATTTTTGGGAGCGCTGATTCTTTGGGGGAGTTTTCCAGGTCTTATGAATACTGCTCCGAAGATTCTTCAGAATTTCTTGGTACAATTATTGTTAGCTACGCCAGTGCAATTTTGGGCAGGATGGAGTTTTTATAGAGCTACTATATCGGCTTTAAGGCATCGCACCGCAAATATGGATACGCTTGTAGTAATTGGTACCACTGTTGCTTATTTTTATTCTGTTTTTGTCGCAATTTTGCCGCAAGTTGTTGAAAGTATCGGCATTGAGCCAATGCCGTATTTTGATGTGGCTACTATTATTATTGGATTAATCTTGCTTGGTCGCTACTTTGAAGCCAAGGCTAAAGCAGGAACATCAGAAGCTATCAAAAAACTTATTGGTTTGCAAGCCAAAACTGCCAGAGTAATTCGTAATGGTAAAGAAATAGATATTTTGATTAACGAAGTAATAATAGACGATATTATCCGTGTTAGACCCGGCGAAAAGATTCCTGTTGATGGAGTAATTATAGAAGGCGAGTCCAGTATTGATGAATCAATGATTACGGGTGAAAGTATGCCAGTTGATAAAACTAAAGGAGACACAGTAGTTGGAGCAACAATGAACAAAACTGGCAGTTTTACATTTCGCGCTACTAAAATTGGGCAAGAAACCATGCTTGCTCAAATCATTAAATTAGTACAGGAGGCACAAGGCAGTAAAGCGCCAATTCAGAGACTGGCAGATTTAGTATCGTCTTATTTTGTGCCCATAGTTTTAATGTTGGCAATTTTGACATTTGTTGTTTGGTATAACTTTGGACCTTCACCCGCTCTAACTTTTGCGCTTTTAAATACAATCGCAGTTTTAATTATTGCTTGTCCATGTGCTATGGGTTTAGCTACTCCAACGGCAATTATGGTTGGCACAGGAAGGGGAGCTGAACATGGTATTTTGATTAAAGATGCAGAGAGCTTGGAGATAGCTCACAAGATTCGTACTATTATTTTTGATAAAACAGGCACGCTTACTAAGGGCAAGCCGGAGGTTACCGATATTATTATTACTGGAACACTTAGCCAAAATGAAGCACTACAATTAGCGGCATCTTTAGAAAAAGGGTCGGAACATTCTTTGGCAGAGAGTATCGTCAATAAGGCGGAAAGTAAAAATTTACGATTTGACAAAGTTGAAAAATTCCAAGCGATTCCCGGCTACGGTGTTGGAGGTTTTGTTTTAGGCAAAAAAATATCACTTGGAAATAGAAAATTAATGGAAAAAGAAAAAGTTTCTTTAAAGACTGTTCAGGCTGATATAGAAAAATTAGAAAATGACGGTAAAACCGTTATGATGTTGCAAGTTGATGGACAGCTATCTGCTCTTATTGCAGTTGCCGATACATTAAAAGAAAGTGCTTTTCAAGGAGTAAAACAATTACAAAAACTTGGCATAGAAGTTGTTATGATTACTGGAGACAACCGTCGAACTGCTAATGCTATTGCACAAAAGATTGGTATTAAACGAGTATTGGCAGAAGTTTTACCTAATCAAAAGGAGGCAGAGGTTAGAAAAATTCAAGCTGAGGGGAAAATAGTTGCTATGGTAGGGGATGGTATTAATGATGCTCCGGCACTGGCCACCGCAAATGTTGGTATTGCAATGGGGAGCGGTACGGATATTGCCATTGAAGCCGCTAATATTACACTTATCAATAAAGATTTAAGGTCTGTCGCTGTGGCAATTATATTATCGAAGAAAACTATGAGAACTATAAGGCTTAATTTGTTTTGGGCATTTGGATATAATATTATTTTAATTCCTGTGGCAATGGGAGCGCTATATCCGTTTTTTGAGATTCTCTTGAATCCAATTTTTGCTTCAGTGGCCATGGCCACCAGTTCTATTTCAGTTGTATTAAATTCTCTTTTACTTAAAAAAAAGACCATAGGTTTATTGCCTTAGGCTTCTAAGTGCTTGACAAAAGAGTTGACCCCGACTATTCTAAGGAGTATAATAACATAAAGCATTAAAATTGGTCGATATTAAAATAGATCAGCAGATTATTAAAATAATATAATAAAATAAAATGACAGAAGCTTATTGTGTAAAATGTAAATCAAAAAGTGAAATGAAAGATCCAAAAGAGGTTGCAATGAAAGGGAAAGGTGGTAAAAAAAGATCCGCTATGACCGGCACTTGCGTAAAGTGTGGAACAAAGATGTTTAGGATAATGGGTTTGGCGAAGAAATAGATTCTTTAAAAACGCCCTCGCCATTGGCTGGGGCGTTTTTGTATATTAACTTTGCCATAATAGATTATAGCCCTGTTGCTCAATAATAATTCTACTGCAAATTAAATATTTTGGCCGCTAATTTTTAAAAATTAGTCGGCTTATACATAGTATAAACTTCCTCATTTTTCAAAATTATCGCCCTAAAATCTTTAATTTTCGTGACGAATATTATTAAGCAACAGGACTAATGAAAAATAAAGTTGTATTGTCTTTAATTGGAATCTTATTTTTGTTAAATATATTCATGTGGCAGGAAGTTTTTGATTTTTCAAAAATTAATAACTTAAAAGTTAATTTTTTAGATGTTGGGCAGGGTGATGCTATTTTTATAAAGACTCCGCAATCCCATCAAATATTAATTGATGGCGGGCCAGATTCAACTATTTTAGAAAAATTACAAAAATTAATGCCTTTTTATGACAGAACTATTGATGTTGTAATTTTAACTCATCCAGATAAAGACCATGTTCAAGGATTATTAGAAGTTTTACAAAGATACAAAGTAGATTATATTTTGTGGACTGGTGTTGTAAGAAGCACTTCTTTTTATCAAAAATGGCTTGAGCTTTTGGTAAAATCAGAGAAACAAGGAACTAAAATAATAAAAGCTGATGTATCTAAAGAAGTAAAAGCAGGCAATGTCGTTATTGATATTTTGCATCCACTTGAAGATTCAATAGGTAAAGAATCCAAAAATAACAGTAATGATACTAGTATTGTTTCTCGTTTAATTTTCGGTAAAGATACTTTTTTATTTACGGCCGACATATCTAGCAAGGTAGAAAAAGAATTTATTAGCAGGGGAGTTAATTTAAAGGCAGATGTTTTAAAAGTTGCCCATCACGGTTCCAAATACTCAACATCTAACGAATTTTTAGAAAATATGGAGCCTAAAGTTGCTGTTATATCAGTTGGAAAAAATTCATATGGTCACCCTACGCCCGAAACTTTGCAAAGATTAGAAAATTTTGCTATACATGTATTAAGAACAGACGAATACGGCGATATTAAAATTGAAAGTGACGGAAATAACATTTATATAAATAAATAAATATGAAAGATATAGATTTTCCAATATTTAAAACAAAAAGTAATGTTTATAAAAAATTTGACCTGACTGACTTTAATCAAAGGCAGGCTTATTTTGAATACAAAGCAGGCCCCGAAATTAAAAAATTTAAAAAATATTTAGAAAATAATACTTTTGTAGCTTATCTATTAGGTAAAAAGGGGTCTGGCAAAGGAACTTACGCAAAAATGTTAGCCGAAGTTATTGATAAAGATAAAATCGCCCATTTTTCAATTGGAGATATGGTTAGATCGTTTGATGAAATTATTGGTGACGAAAATAAGAAAAAGGAGTTAGTTAATTTTATAGAAAAGAATTACAGAGGATATTTGCCCTTAGAAGACATAATAAAATCTTTAGAGAGCAGGTCTACAAAAATTCTTTTACCTTCTGAGTTAATTTTAGTATTAGCGAAAAGAGAAATCGCAAAACTTGGCCGAAAAGCGATTTTTATTGATGGTTTTCCGAGGGATTTAGACCAAATTTCTTATTCACTGTTTTTTAGAGACTTAATTGGATATAGAGAAGATCCCGATGTTTTTATTCTAATAGATGTACCGACATCTGTTATTGATCAAAGGGTAAAGTACAGAGTAATTTGTCCTCTTTGTCAAACATCAAGGAGCTTAAAACTTCTACCTACAAAAAATGTTGAATATGATATAAAAGATAATAAATTCTATTTAATTTGTGATAACTCAAATTGCCTGTCTTTGCAGGCAGGCAAAGGGTCTAGAATGACAACAAAAGAGGGTGATGAATTAGGGATTGAACCAATTAGAGAAAGGTTAAATAAAGATGAATTTTTGATAAAGCAGACAGTATCTTTGCAGGGGATACAAAAAGTTTTTTTAAGAAATTGTATTCCTGTAAACAAAGTTAAAGAATTTGTGGACGATTATGAAATTACACCAGAATACAGTTATGAATTTTTGGAAAAAGAAAATAAAGTTAAATCTATTGAAAAACCTTGGGAAATTTTAGACGACGAAGGCTCGGCCGTAAACAGCTTAATGCCGCCGCCAGTTGTGGTTTCTTTAATAAAACAATTAGTTAAGTCTCTCGGTATTTGACTTATATATTTGAAGAGTTAGAATAAAGTTAGCTCTGATATTAATATTAGATTCTATACGAACTTTTTTATGGGAGTTCAATATTAGTTAAAACCGTGGTTTTAACATGAGGACACCCACTTAAATTCTACTAGAAATCTAAATCTATATCAGAGCACCAAAAAAGCGATAGTTAATGCTGTCGCTTTTTTAGTTAAAATGCTAGAATAGTCATAATATGGATAAAGTCATTAAAATAGAAGATAAAGAATACCCAAAATTATTGAAAGAAATTGGTAACGATGCGCCGAAAAAATTATATTACAAGGGAAAATGGAATTCTGATATTTTTGAAAATTGTTTGGCAGTTGTAGGTTCAAGGCATTTAACTAGTTACGGAAAAAAAATAACAGAACAATTTGTAACAGAAATAGCGGCTTTGGGGATAACAATAGTTTCTGGATTTATGTATGGCGGAGACGAAGCCGCTCATAGCGCAACAGTTAGAATTGGCGGAAGGACTATTGCCGTAATGCCATGTGGAATAGATATAATACACCCTGAATATCAAGAAGGGCTCTACAACGAAATTTTAGAAAAAAATGGCTTAATTATTTCTGAGCTCGAAGGAAAATTTTTACCAGTTAATTGGACATATGCTAGAAGAAACAGAATAGTGGCTGGTTTATCAAAAGCAATTTTAATTGTAGAAGCGGGATTAAATAGCGGTTCTTTAATAACGGCAAAATATGCAAAAAAATACGGCAGAAAAATATTTGCGGTACCTGGTCAAATTACTAGTGAGGTTTCAAAAGGAACAATACAACTAATAAAAGAGGGAGCCCAAGTGGCTACTGAGCCGGGAGACATTTTAAAATATTATAATTTATCTCCAGTTAAGACAAGTTTGACTAAGCAAAATTTAGCTCTTAGTAAAGAGGAGCAAAAAATAATTGAACAATTAAAAAGAGAGCCAATGGAGGCAGACATAATAGCCAGAACATTGAATGTGTCTGTTGTGAAAATCGGTGCTACTCTTTCTTTGATGCAACTAAAGGGCTTTATTAATCAAGAATCAGGTAAATATTATGTTAATTAAAGTGCCGTCTGTTGTAAATTTAGGGCTGGAAACCATAAAAGTAGATGTGGAAGTAAATTTGGCAAATAGAGGATTGCCGGGATTCGAAATTGTTGGTTTGCCAGACAAAGCGATTGATGAAAGCAAAGAAAGAGTCAGAGCGGCAATCTCAAGCTCTGGTGTTGATTTTCCGTCAAAGAAAATCACTGTTAATTTAGCTCCAGCTGATATTCAAAAGGAAGGGTCTATTTATGATTTGCCAATTGCGGTTGGAATTTTGAGTAGTGTATTACAATTTTCTATACCCGACAAATCTTTATTTCTGGGAGAATTATCGTTTGACGGTTCTCTTCGACACACAAAAGGAGCGCTTTTAATGGCTCTTTTTGCTAAAGAATTTGGATTTTTAAATATTTTTGTTCCAAAGGATTCAGCCAACGAAGCAGGAGCAGTAAAAGGAATAAAAGTTTTTCCTGTTGAAAATTTAATTCAATTAGCTGGTTATTTTTTGAAAAGAAAAAATATCGAACCTGTTGTCTATCATAAAATTTTAAACGAAATATCAACGCCAGTCGAATTTGATATGAGAGAAGTTTTAGGACAAGAACAGGCAAAACGAGCAATGGAAATTGCGGCAGCTGGTAGTCATAATATTATTATGATGGGTTCTCCTGGTTCGGGTAAAACTATGTTAGCTCGGGCTTTGCCAGGCATATTGCCACCTTTAAATGAAACAGAGTCATTAGAAGTAACTAAAATATATTCGGTGGCAGGAAATATTCAGCCTGGTGGTTCATTGATAACTGCCAGGCAATTTAGAGCGCCACACCATACGGCTTCATTGGTTGGTCTTATTGGAGGTGGCACAAGGCCAAGCCCAGGTGAAGTGAGTTTGGCTCATAGAGGAGTTCTTTTTTTAGACGAGTTTAATGAATTTCCTCACAATGTTATGGAGGCAATGAGACAACCTTTAGAAGATGGATACCTGACTATTTCAAGAAGCAAAAAAAGAGTAATGTATCCTGCTAATTTTATGTTAGTGGCTTCGGCAAACCCATGTCCTTGCGGTTATTTAAATCATCCGAAAAAAGATTGTGTTTGCACTCTACGGCAGATTAAAAAATATCAAAAAAGAATTTCAGGACCTATTTTAGATAGAATTGATTTGCATATTGCTATTTTACCAGTCGATACAACAGAATTTTCGAATAATCAAAAAAATTCCGAATTATTAGAATCATCAAAAATAATTAAACAAAGAGTTATTTTGGCTAAGATAAGGCAGGAGAAGCGTTTTGAAAAAGATTCAATTCAGTCAAACGCCCAAATGAAAAATACTCACATTAAAAAATATTGCAAGCTTACAAAAGACATAGAAAATCTTTTACATACAGCGAGCATAAAATTTCAGCTTTCAGCCAGGTCTTATATGAAAACAATAAAAGTTGCCAGAACTATTGCTGATTTAGAAGGAGCAGAAGAAATAGCTGTTTCCCATATGGCGGAAGCATTACAATATAAACCAAAAATTTATGATACTGTGTAATCTCATAGTAAAGAATAAGTATATTTTTCAACGTCCGGCAAACCCACGGCCAGCCCGAATTTAAAAATATACTTATTCTTTAACTTTGCCATAATTATGAGTCAGCATAACGAAGTGGGAAAAATAGGAGAAGAGATTGCCAGGAAGTTTTTAGAAAAAGCAGGATATAAAATTATAGAACAGAATTATAAAACAAAATATTCGGAAATTGATTTAATTGTTAAAAAAGGGGAAAATTTAGTTTTTGTAGAAGTGAGAACAAAAGTGGGAGAGCATTTTGGAACACCGGAAGAAACAATCAATAATAAAAAAATGAGAAAACTTCGGGGAAACGCCGTAGCTTATGCGATTATAAAAAAATGGAATGATTCTTTTGGAATAGATGCAATATGTATTGTTTTAAAACCAGACTACACTGTTGAGCGTCTAAACCACTACGAAAATATTATTAGCTAATTCTATTTTGCCATTGCCTTAATGCATTTTGCACAGGCGAGAACTCTTTTACCTGCGTTTTTACCTAAAATTAAGCGAACCCATTGTAGGTTTGGGTATTTTCTTATTTTTTGAGTAGGATTGTATTTGCCTCTTAGTTTTACTAGAGACCAAGACATCGCTGATTTTTTTTTGCAAATTGTGCAGACTTTTTCCATAATTAGCAAATTTAAATTATATAAAGTAGAAATAAAGATATTTTTCAACGTCCGCCAAACCTACGGCCTAGGTCGGGAACTCCTACTTCGTAGGAAGTTCTCGCGACCCGAACCCGAATTGAAAAATATTCTTATTTCCACTTTAACATACACTACCATCTTCTTTTATTTTTTTCAAGATGTGTTATTATCAAGACAATGGAAATCATTACAATCGTTACTTTTATTTTTATTTTAGTGGTATTGCTTTTTTCTATTGTTATACATGAATTAGCGCACGGAAGTGTGGCTTATTCGCTTGGAGATCCTACGGCAAAATATGCTGGTCGCCTTACCTTGAATCCATTAAAACATTTAGATCCAGTCGGTTCTATTATTTTGCCGATTCTTCTTTTGATTCTTGCTCTAAAAACTGGGAATTGGATTATTGTTGGCTGGGCAAAACCAGTGCCGATTAATCCATATAATTTTAAAGATAAAAAATACGGAGATATTAAAGTTTCTTTAGCTGGTCCATTGTCTAATATATTATTGGCTATTTTTTTCGGTTTAGTATTAAGACTTATACCTAAAGAAATATTTATAGATAATCAAGGAATTTTAATAGCGCTTAGTTATATCATTTCTATTAATATATCGCTGGCAATCTTTAATCTTATTCCAATTCCTCCCCTTGATGGGTCTTGGGTTCTTTTCAGTCTTTTACCAGAAAAATTTAGAAACATCGAAATATTTTTAAAGCAATACGGCTTTGCCATATTAATGTTCTTAATACTTTTTGGCAGCTTGCAATGGTTTTACTCAATTTCAGATTTTTTATTCCAAATAATTACAGGTTTGTAGAAAATAAATTATAAAAATATTGACATCATAAAAATTATTTGATAGGCTAACTGTTACTGAGCGCTTAGCGCTCTTTAAATTATGCCAACTATTCATCAACTTATTAAACACGGAAGAAAAAAAGTTAAAAAAGCCAAAAAAACAGTTGCGCTTCAGTTTGGTTTTAATGTTTTAA
>CAYHHX010000010.1:0-16229 GCA_964356545.1 uncultured Candidatus Saccharibacteria bacterium
TTAAATATTTCCGGTATATTAGTAAAAGCAAGAACATTAGTATAGGTGGATGTCGTAACACCGGACGCCGAATTATCAACACTTAATGTTGATGTTGCTGACGAAACAGTAACTATTTTACCTTTATTTGTATCTTGCTCTGTGATTTGGGGAGCTGGCATCTGATAGTCAACTTTAACGAAATCATCTGAAGCTGGAATTATTGGAGTTATCTTGTCAACTTGTGGTGTTGGTTCAGATGTTGGTTCAGGTGTAGTTTCAACCTCTTGAATAGTAAGATCCTCTGATGAATTTTCTTGTGAAGCTGGTATTTGTTCTTCTTGTTTGCCTTGCCCGTCCGTAGCTCCGTCAGGAGCGAAGGAGGGTTCAACAACAGCTTGGCTAGATAAATCAACAAAATTAGCGTCTGGAGTTTGAATGACTTCTACCTCGTCATTTAATGGAGCAGTCTGGTCGGATGACTCGACCGAATCTAGCGGCAAAATTTCTTGGCTTGAAGTTTCAGATGGCGTTTCAGTTATTGTTTCAGGCGAAATTGGAGCTTCGGGGACTGTTGATTCTGGATCTGGCAGTGGAGTTTCCGTGGGCATAGGAGAAACTTCCGGGGTTACAATTTCTGTTACTGGAGTTTCGGGAATAATGGTTTCTGGAATTAGGACTTCTTCTGTCGTTGTTTGCGCCGAAACATTGGCAAGACTAGCAAGAAATAATCTTTTTATGTTTGAGAAAATAGCAAACACAATGTTGGATGTTGACGGTTTATGTATGGCTAATTGCTGTCTTTGTTGCAAGGTTAAACTATCTTGCGGTAACTTTGTTTTTTGAGATAAAATTTGCTCTGCTTCTTTTCTACTTATCGCTTTAATTTTAATGTGTGCTGCTTCCTTTGGCAGTTTGATTAAGTATTGACCTTGCTTACCTTGAGCGGAATTAAAGGGTTTAATTAGATCGCGTTTTACTAATAAAGTGTAATCAACAGATTGGCCGACAACAATGGATGAAATTTGTTTTACGGCCACATTTTTAATGGTCTTGCTTTCTATTATTTTTTTTTGATGTTGCAAGATTAAAGAATTTACTGCCAAAATAGAGACCGCTAAAAAAACAGTGGCAAGAATTGCTTTTTGGGCCAACGTTGGTTTAAGGTTTTTAAGAAGTAAAAGCGAAGTTTTGAAATTTAAAATAATTTTTCCGATTGATTTTTTCAAAGGAACAAAAAATACATCACCAAGATTATTTTGTAAATCTTTGGAAACTTCTTTGAAATAATTTTTAACTGTTTTAGATGTTTTATGCAAAACCCAACTCTGCAATAACGAAAAAAACGCCAAATTGAATTTAAAATTCTCTTTTGGCACAATGCGGATTTTAAATAAGACCGGCTCACTAACGCCTTTCTTCCCTTTTACCTGTTTAATTTTTATCTTTAAAATACTATTAGAGTATTTCCGATTTTTCATTACTTAATTATAACACAAAAAATAAATATCAATATTGTGAATAACTTTAATGCTTATTAATAAAAAGTTCTTTTAAATATTGGCCAGTATAACTGTTTTTATTTTTTGAAATATCGTTTGGAGTGCCTTCTGCAATAATTTGGCCTCCTTTGTCGCCTCCTTCTGGCCCTAAATCAATTACATAATCTGTACATCTAATAAGGTCTAAATTATGTTCTATAACAATCACTGTGTTTCTTTTGTCGACTAAGTCTCTTAGAACAGAAATTAATTTTTTAATATCATCAAAATGTAAACCTGTTGTAGGCTCGTCTAAAATATAAAGAGTTTTACCAGTTCCTCTTCTTGAAAGCTCTGTAGATAACTTTACCCTTTGCGCTTCTCCTCCCGAAAGAGAATTAGCTGATTGCCCTAATTCAATATAAGAAAGCCCGACTTCTTTTAAAGTTTTCATTTTTTCGTAAATACCTGTAATATTTTTAAAAAATTCCATTGCTTCTTCAACTGTCATATCTAAAACATCTGCAATGTTTTTACCCTTGTAATCAATTTCCAAAACTTCTTTATTGTATCTTTTACCTTTGCATTCTGAGCATTCAACATAAATATCCGGTAAAAAATACATTTCAACTTTTTTTTGACCTTGTCCTTCGCAAGCCTCACACCTTCCGCCTTTTACATTAAAACTAAAACGACCAGCTGAATAACCTCTTACTCTGGCTTCTTTAGTTTTAGTAAAAATATCTCTTATATATGTGAAAGCTCCAATATAAGTCGCCGGATTTGATCTTGGAGTTCTGCCAATTGGCGACTGGTCAACTAAAACAACTTTATTTAAATTTTCTATTCCTAAAATTTCTTTATGTTCACCCGGCTCATCTTTTGCTCTATAAAACTTTTTAAGCAACGACCTTGCTAAAATATCATTTACTAAAGATGATTTCCCAGAACCAGAAACACCAGTAACGCAAACAAATCTGCCCAAAGGAATTTTAATGTCGATATTTTTTAAATTATGTTCTTTAGCTCCCTTAATAGTTAGATATTCAACGCTGGGTGTTGGGTGTTGAGTGTTAACAGAATAAACTTTTTTCCTTCCAGACAAATAATCTCCTGTTAATGTGTGGCTCTTTAGTAGTTGCATTGGTGTTCCTTTAAAAACCACCTTACCTCCATGTTTTCCTGCTCCCGGCCCAATATCCACAATCCAATCAGAAGCCATTATAGTTTGTGAATCGTGCTCAACAACTACAACTGTATTTCCCAAATCTCTGAGTTTTTTTAATGTTTCAATCAATCTATTTTGGTCTCTGGCGTGCAAACCAACAGATGGTTCATCTAATATGTATAAAACTCCAGATAATTTAGAACCTATTTGAGTTGCCAACCTTATTCTCTGCTCCTCTCCGCCAGACAATGTACCAGCTTTTCTGCCCAAAGTTAAATATCCTAAACCTACATCAATCAAAAACTGCGTACGATCAATCACTTCTTTTATAATGGGCTTACTTATCTTTAATTCACTAATATTAAGCTTTAATAATAAAGTTTCAAAAAAATCTCTTGTTTGTAAAATTGGCATCTCTGAAATCTTATCAATAGATTTATCTCCTACTGTAACAGCTAGAACTTCTGATTTTAATCTTTTGCCAAGACATTGCGGACATTTTTTAATAACCATATATTGTTCTATTTCCGAACGCGTCCAATCAGAATCTGTACCGTGATATCTTCTTTGAAGATTTGGCATTACTCCTTCCCATCCAGAATTATCACCTTTTAAAATAATATCTATAACTTTTTGGGGCAAATCTTTTACTTTGATATCTAAAGAAAATTTATATTCTTTTGCTAATTCAGATAATTTCCAGTGATAATACCCTTGACGGCCTACTTTATGCGATGCATTACTCCATGGCCATATTGCACCTTCGGCTAATGTTAAATTTTTATTTGGAATGACTAGCTCTGGGTCAACTTCCAATTTTTCACCAAGACCTGTACATTCTGAACAAGCGCCATAAGGATTATTAAAAGAAAAAATTCTTGGTTCTAATTCTGGCAAAGAAACTCCGCATTCTTCACAAGCAAAATGTTCTGAAAAAATTAAATCGCCCACAATCACAATTCCTTTGCCCAATTTTAACGCCGTTTCAAGTGAATCAACCAATCTTGACCTGTCTAATTCCTTACCCAAAATTAACCTATCTACAACCACTTCAATATTATGTTTTTTGTTTTTATCTATCGTTTTTTCCAGTATTTCTTCTATTGGATAAATATCTCCATTTAATCTTACTCTTATAAAACCTGCTCTTTGAATTTCTTCTAAAATAGCTTTATGTTCTCCTTTTTTCCCACGCACAACCGGACCTAAAACAGAAATCTCCTTATTTTTTGGGAGCTTTAAAACTTGGTCAACAATTTGGTCTATCGTTTGTTTTAAAATTAATTTTCCGCAATTAGGGCAGTGAGGTTTGCCGATTCTCGCAAACAAAAGACGAAGATAATCATATATCTCCGTTATTGTGCCAACCGTAGACCGTGGATTATGAGTTGACTTTCCTTGGTCAATTGAGATTGCAGGGCTTATACCTTCTATTTTATCCACATCAGGTTTATCCATTATTCCTAAAAACTGCCTTGCGTAAGTTGACAAACTTTCAACATATCTTCTTTGGCCCTCAGCATACAAAGTATCAAAAGCTAAAGATGACTTACCAGAACCCGAAAGACCAGTAATAACTACTAATTTGTTTTTAGGTATATCTAAATCAATATTTTTTAAATTATGAACTCTCGCCCCTCTAATTTTAATAAATTCGTTTTTTATCATATTTATCATATTTAAAAAGTATGTAATTATACATGAATTTTAAAAACATTTCAATGCTTTTACATTAAACAGCTTGAAAAAATATTATTTTAGATATTTAATAACTATAAATATGGAAAAATTTAGAATGCTGACAAAAAACAAGATTGAACAACTCCCAAAAACAACTGGGATTTATTGCTTTGCCTCACCGAAACCAAAAGGTGAAGGCGGGCTTGAAGTCATCTATTATATAGGTAAAGCAATAAACATTAAAAATCGGGTAAAAAATCATTTTCAACAACCTAATTATAAAGATGACTTATTTATAGACAAGATCACTAAAATCGGTTTTATAGAAACTGATTCTGAAATTGAAGCATTAATTCTTGAAGCCAGCTTGATTAAAAAAAATCAACCAAAGTTTAATGTAATATGGAAAGATGACAAAAATTACTTCTATATAGCAATAACGAAAGATGAAAAACCGATAGTTTATATCACTCATCAACCCTTCAACAGAACTCAGGGTAAGCAAAATGAAAAAGCTGAATATGTAGGGCCATTCGTAGAAGGAACAGCGCTTAAAAAAACATTGAGGTTTTTAAGAAGGATATTTCCCTACTACACTACGAAAAGACATCCTAAAAATAACTGTACTTACTGCCACTTAGGGCTTTGCCCTGGACCTAATCCTGATTTAGTAGAGTACAAAAAAAATATTAAAAAATTTGTTTTAATTTTAAAAGGTAAGAAAAATAATGTTTTAAATTCTCTTAAAAAAGAAATGAAGAAAATGTCGAGCGAAAAAGAATTTGAAAAAGCGGCAAAGATAAGAGATACGATTTCTAACTTACAACAAATAATGAGCCACACAAGAGTTATTGAAGCTGAAAAAATCAAAATAGATAGCTGGAACAAAACAGCAAAAATCTTAAAAGTAATTGTGGGAATTAACAAAAATATATCAAGAATTGAGGCTTACGATGTTTCTAATATTCAAGGCACGCAGGCCACAGGCGTTATGATTGTTTTTATTAACGGCAAACCAGACAAAAATTTATATCGTAAATTTAAAATTAAAATTGATGGAAAACCAAACGACATAGCAATGTTAAAAGAAACATTAGAAAGGAGATTTGCGCACCCTGAGTGGGAACTTCCAGAATTAATTTTAATTGACGGAGGGATAGCACAACTAAACATCGGCATAAAAGTAAAGCAACAAAAGCCAGAAACTAAAGAAATCAAAGTAATATCAATTGCCAAAAAATACAAAGAGCTCTTTATTGAAAACAGGAAAAACCCAATACTACTAAAAACCTTTCCCCAAGAAATTTTTAACTTAATTATAAACCTTGATGATGAAGCGCATAGATTTGCCATAACCTACCATAAAAAATTGCGTAAAAAATATTTGCTTAAATAACTCTACTTATCTGTAGTATTGTGTTTGACTTTTAAATCTGCTATTATAAATTATACTATGAAGAAGGTTCTCTCGCAGATTATAGCCTCCATTTTGGGAATTTGGTTGGCAGTATTATTTGTTCCAGGAATTATTGTTAGTTTATCTTCTAATTCAAACTTTTTTGGCGTTCCTTTAACTTTACGATGGCAGATTATTTTACTTTTGGGTATTGTTTTAGGTTTACTTAATTTTTTTATAAAACCTATTATAAATGCTATTACATTGCCATTACGAATAATTAGTCTTGGATTCTTTAGCATAGTAATAAATATGGCAATGCTCTGGATTTTAGATTTTATATTTAAAGAAATAACGATTCCTTGGTTTTGGCCTCTTTTATGGACGACTATTATAGTTTGGTTTTCAAACATTATCATTATAAAATTTATTATTAAAAACGAAGAATAAAATGAATCCAGTTTTATTTTATGCTCAAATAATCGTTTCTATAGTTTTAATTATCCTTATAGTTTTTCAACAAAAAGGAACCGCTTTGGGATCTGCTTTTGGTGGTGGCGGAGAATTTTATTCCTCGAGACGCGGACTTCAAAAAAAAATCTATTATGCCACAATAGTTGCGGCTGCCCTATTTATTATTTTAGGCATTTTAAATCTCTTTATTGTTTAATGAATAGACCTGTTGCTTAATAATTTTCGCGACGAAAATTGAAGATTTTGTGGCGAAAATTAGGAAAAGCGAGAAGGTTTATACAACGTATAAGCCGACGAGTTTTTCGTAATTTGTAGCCAAAATATTCAATTTGCAGTAGAATGATTATTAAGCAACATGTCTAACATATCAATTTCCCCAAAGGGAAAGCAATTTCCAAAGTTTTCTCAATGGAAACAAATATTTAGAATACTTAAAAAAGGAGAAAAAATAACACTTTTGATTTTTTCTGTTTTAGCTTTTGGGTCGTTGATTTTTCTTGTAACTAATTTTTATATTCAAAATACAAAAGTCGTGCCAGCTGTGGGCGGCGCTTACGCAGAAGGGATTGTTGGACAACCAAGATTTATAAATCCTATTTATGGTGAAACTAATGATATTGACCGAACTTTAATTGACCTTGTTTTTTCGGGCCTAATGGCTTATAACCAAAATGGTAAAATCGTAAAAGAATTAGTAGATGACTACAAAATTTCTAACGACGGTAAAATTTACTATTTTACATTAAAAGATAACGCTTTTTGGCAAGACGGAAAGCCCCTGACATCAGATGATGTAATTTTTACAATAAAAACAATACAAAATTCAGACTATAAAAGCCCTCTAAGGGCCAATTGGATAGACGTTAATATAGAAAAAACATCTGACAAATCTTTTTCGTTTACATTAAAGAGCGCATATAATTCTTTCTTGGAAAATACCACTATAAAAATAATTCCAAAACATATCTGGGAGAACATTTTACCTGAAAGTTTCGCTCTTTCTTCATACAACTTGCAGCCAATTGGTTCTGGTCCTTATAGCTTTAAAAATTTAAAACAAACAGAAAGCGGTTTTATAAAAAATATTGACTTGGTGGCTAATCGTAAATATTACAATAAAATTCCTTTTATATCTAATATCTCTTTCCAATTTTTCGAGAAAAAAGAAGATTTAATAAAAGCCGCTAATGCAAAAACAATCGACGGCTTTTCTTTAGCCGCCTTAGATAATAATGAAACTAAAAATGGAAAAGAAATTCGCCAAGGATGGACTCAAGATGAAAAATTTTCTACTTACTATTTATCTTTACCAAGATATTTCGCCGTATTTTTTAATACCCAAAAAACAAAACTATTTTCGGATATTAATTTGAGAAAAGCTTTAAATTATGCTATAGACAAAAATAAAATTATTGAAGAAATAACATCTTCCACAGAAGATAGGGCTACAATTGTTAACTCCCCAATATTACCTGAATATTTTGGATATCAAGAGCCCAAAATAACTTATCAGTTTAGCACGGAAAAAGCCAATAATCTTTTAGATAAAACTGGTTTTAAAAGTAATGATTCAGGACAAAGAGAAAAAACATTAGATAAAAAACCGGCTTTCCAATTTAAAAATTATCTTTCCATAAAGTCTAAAGGAAAAGATGTGACAGAACTCCAAGCTTGTTTAGCTCGCCTACCAAATGATAACTTTTCAAATCTCTTACAAGGAGAAACTAACGGAACATATGGAAAAGCAACTGAAAATACAGTAACTGAGTTTCAAAAAAAATATTTACCAAATGAAAACCCAACAGGAGAAGTAGGCAAAATGACAAGAACAAAATTAAATGAACTCTGTATAACGCCTCAGGCAAATTCTCAACTTTTGCAATTTGCTATAGTTACAATAAACCAACCGCAGTTAGTAGAGGCGGCCAACCTTATAAAAGATTATTGGCAAAAAGTTGGAGTTACGACTCATATTACTGCTGTGGAAATTTCTGAGCTTAAGTCTATTATTAAAGAAAGAAACTACGATGCTTTTTTATATGGAGAGGCGCTAGGAGCAGAACCCGATCTTTATCCTTTTTGGCACTCTTCGCAAAAAAATGACCCAGGACTTAATTTATCGGCATACGAAAATAAAGATGTTGATATTCTATTAAAAGATGCCAGAGAAACTCTAGACAACAACGAGAAACAAACAAAATATGAAAAACTACAAGATATTATCATAGAAGACGCTCCCGCTCTATTTTTATACAACCCCGATTATGTCTATTGGGTTTCCGCAAAAATAAAAGGCATTGAAACAACCAAAATAGTTGACCCTGCAAAAAGATTCTCTAATATTACAAATTGGCACTTAAAAACTCGAAGAGTTTGGAAGTAAATTCAACTTTTAAATAAAATAATTTTGCCAGCGGGCATGGCGAAACAGCAGACGCACAGACTTCAGAAGTCTGCGGGAGCAATCCTATGGAGGTGCAAATCCTCCTGCCCGCACATGGGTTCGCCCCGTCATTCGACGGGGCGCCCTATCGAATGATAGGGCGACTCCCACCCGCGGCACAAAAAATATGGAAAAAACTAAAATTGCTTTTTTTGAAATAGAATCATGGGAAAAGAATTATTTACAATCTCAACTAAGTGGTTTTGATTTAGTGTTTTTTGAAGAAAAATTAAATGAAGATAATTTAAAAGATATAAAAGATATCAATATTTTATCTCCTTTTATTTATTCTACCATTGATAAAAAAATTATTAGTTCTCTAAAATCTTTAAAATATATAGCAACCCGCTCAACTGGTTTTAATCATATTGATTTAAAAGTTTGTAGGAAAAATAATATTGTAGTTTCTAATGTGCCAACTTATGGTGAAAACACTGTGGCTGAACATACTTTTGCTTTAATTTTAGCTTTATCAAGAAAAATTTACTCTTCTTTGGAAAGAACAAAAAAAGATGATTTCTCTATGGAAGGATTAACTGGTTTTGATTTAAAAGGAAAAATTTTGGGAGTGGTAGGAGTTGGTAATATAGGAAAACATGTGATAAGAATTGCTAAAGGATTTGGAATGCAAATTTTGGCCTATGATATTAAAAAAGACCAAAAATTAGCTAAAAAAATGGGTTTTAAATATGTGACCATTAATTACCTGTTTAAAAATTCCGATATCACAACCCTTCACTTGCCATACAACAAATCAACTCATCACTTAATAAATAAAGAAAATCTAAAATTATTTAAAAAAAATTCTTATTTAATAAACACATCTAGGGGCGGAATCTGTGACACTACGGCTTTATTGCAAGGACTAAAAGACAAAACTTTTACCGGCCTAGGTCTAGATGTTTTAGAAGAAGAATCTTTTATCAAAGAAGAAAGAGAGATTATAACTCCTAATTTTTCAAAAAAAAGTGATTTAAAAACAATTCTTGAAAACCATATTTTAATTAATCAACCAGATGTTATTGTTACTCCGCATAATGCTTTTAATAGCAAAGAGGCATTAATAAGAATTTTAGACACAACAATTGAAAATATAAAATCGTTCTCAAAAAATAAATTAATTAATTTAATCAAATGATACAATACAAAGAAAATAAAACGGAAAATAGTTTAAGAATTATTCCTCTTGGAGGATGCGAAGAAGTTGGAAGAAACATGACTGTCTTTGAATATGGGCAAGATATTATAATTTTAGACATGGGATTACAATTTCCCGAAGAAGATATGCCAGGTATTGATTATGTAATTCCTAATTCGGAATACTTAAAAGGCAAAGAACAAAATATCAAAGCTGTTGTTTTTTCGCATGGGCATCTTGACCATATTGGAGCGGCTCCAATATTACTAAAAAAACTTGGTAATCCTCAAATTATAGGAAGACCGCTAACAATAGAAATGGTAAAACACCGCGTAGAAGATTTCGAAAGAAATAGTTCAAAGAAATTAAAAACTATTTATATAAAAGATATTCAAGATAAAATTAATTTGGGGAGTTTTACTTTAAGTTTTTTTCAAATTGACCACACAATTATGGACGCAGTTGGAGTTATAATAGAAACTCCTGTGGCAACAGTTATACATCCAGGCGACTGGACTCTTGAAAAAACAGGCGGCAAGGTTATTACATATACTCATTTGGCAAAATTACCACGACCAACAATTTTAATGCTTGAAGCTCTGGGATCTACGGTTTCAAAAGTACCAGTAACTCAGGAAGAAATGTTAAATAATCTTTATCAATTAATATCAAAAGCTCCTGGTAGAACTATCATTGCCACTTTTTCTTCTCAGATTGAGAGAATAAAACAAATTATAGAATACGCGGCTCAAACAAACAGAAAGGTTGCGCTAGATGGCTTCTCAATGAAATTAAACGTTGAAATTGCAACAAAATTGGGCTACGTAAAAATACCCAAAGGAGTTATAATTACAATAGATAAAGCTCGTGATTATCCAGATAATAAGGTAATTGTAATTTGTACTGGGGCGCAAGGAGAAGAAATGGCCGCTCTTTCAAGAATTGTTGCGGGGAATCATAAGTTTATAAAACTAAAAAAAGAAGATACTGTAATCTTTTCTTCTTCTGTAATTCCTGGCAATGAAAGAACAGTACAAAGATTAAAAGATAACATGTACAGACAATCTGATAATGTGTATCACTCAGATATTATAGATGTACACATTTCAGGTCACAGTAATATAGAGGGAATAAAACAAATGTTAAGAGACATCGAGCCAGATTATTTTATTCCAGTGTATGGCAACCACTATATGTTAAAAGAAGGCGCCAGAATTGCCCATGGTCTTAAATATTCAAAGGATAAGGTTTTTGTGCCAGATAATGGCTCTATTATAAAATTTTCTAGCGATAAGGCAGAAATATTAAAAGAGAAAGCTCCTTCAAATTATGTTTTTGTTGATGGGCTTGGCGTAGGAGATGTTGGAGAAATAGTTTTAAGAGACCGCCAAATGCTGGCTGAAGATGGAATGTTTGTAATTGTTGCTATCATAGACAGAACAACAGGTAAAGTAAGAGGTTCACCCGATATTATTTCTCGTGGATTTGTGTACTTAAGAGAATCAAAAGATTTATTATCGCAAACCCGTAAAAAAGTTATTGAAATTGTAAATAAAACAGCCGGACATGGCGGGGCAGTTAACTGGATTTATGTTAAAGACGAATTAAGAAATAAAATCGGCGACTTTTTACACACCAAAACAGAAAGAAGGCCAATGGTATTACCAGTGGTAATAGAAGTATAATTTAAAATATAATAAGCATACAAAAAAAATCATGAGAATTTTTAGCGGCATTAGGCCAACCGGCGATATACATATTGGAAATTATTTGGGAGCAATAAAGCAGTGGGTTGAACTTCAAGAAAAAAATGAATGCGTTTTTTGCATTGTAGATTTGCATGCCATTACCACTCCCTATAAGTCCGAAGAAATGCAAAAAAATATTTTTGAAGCCACCATTACTTATTTGGCTGCAGGAATAAACCCCGAAAAATCCATTATATTTACTCAATCTCAAGTTAAAGAACATACCGAACTATCTTGGCTTTTAAATACAATAACGCCGATGGGAGAACTTCAAAGGATGACTCAATTCAAAGAAAAAATAAAAAAACATCCAGAATATGTTAATGCTGGCTTATTTAATTATCCTGTTTTAATGGCTGCTGACATTCTTTTATATAAAACCCAAGCTGTGCCAGTTGGCAAAGACCAAGAACAACATGTAGAACTCGCTCGCTCAATTGCTAAAAAGTTTAATCAAAAATTTGGCGAAACTTTTACAGAACCAAAATCAATACTCTCAAAAGAAGGGGCTAAAATAATGAGCTTAGTTGACCCAAAAAAGAAAATGTCAAAATCAGATGATTCTAAAAGCTATATCTCTTTATTTGACACACCAGAAGATATACAGAAAAAAATAATGTCGGCTACAACTGACTCTGGTAAAGATATAATTTACAATATTACAAAAAAACCGGGCATTTCTAATCTTCTTATAATTTACAGCCTACTAACCGATAAAACAACTCAAGAAATTGAAAAAGAATTTAAGAAAAAAAGTTACAGTGAATTTAAAAAATCTTTGGCAAAAGTTGTCATAGACTATTTAGAACCTTTCCGCAGAAAACAAAAAGAACTTTTATTGAGAGATGTTTATGTAAAAGAAATTTTAAACAAAGGTAAAGCAAGAGCAGAAAGCATTGCCCAAACAACAATCCAAGAAGTCCACAAAAAGATGGGGCTGGTTTAATTTATCTAAGAACAAATTTAGTTATTTATAAAACTTTTTAATTCTTTTTGTTTTTCTTCCAATAGATCTCTTGTGTCTGCCTCGATGGTCAGTCTTAATAAAGGCTCTGTTTGCGAAGCTCTGACATTAAACCACCAGCTCTTATACTCAACTGTTATGCCGTCTAAGTAATCTTGTTTTCCGTCTGCATATTTTTCTTTTATCTTATTTAGTACTTCTTCTTTATTTACAATTTCAAAATTAATTTCAGAAGACTTGGCATAAAGAGACATCTCTTGTACTATTTCTGAAACTTTTTTATGTTCTTGTGAAATTATTTGTAATAAAATTAAAAATCCTATCATGCCAGAATCCAAATAGTAGTTATCTCGAAAGCAATAATGACCCGATAATTCTCCGCCCATAATTCCGTTATTTTTTAATAAGCCCTCTCTCACATTAACAAAGCCAACTTTAGTTCTAATAGTTTTTCCTCCCCATTTTTTAATAAGTTCTGGCACGGTTTTTGAACAAATTGCATTATAGGCTATAGTAGAACCCTGATTTTTTTGTAAAAAGTATTTAGCTAAAAGTAAAAGAACGATATCGGCTTTAACCAGCCATCCGTTTTCATCTACCAAGAAAATTCTATCTGCGTCGCCATCAAAAATAAAACCGAAATCAGCATTCTCTTTTTCTATTTCTTTCTTAACTTGGTCTGTTGATCCTGGCAATAATGGGTTTGGACTATGATTTGGAAAAGCCCCATCTGGCTCGTAATTTAAAAGAAATATTTTAGCTGGTAATTTATTTCCAATTTTTGCAACAGCTAATCCTGCCACACCGTTTGAAGCGTCAACAGCTATCTTAAAAGGTTTTATTTTATCTAAATTAACAAAAGAGAGAATATGGTTTATATAATCTTGCCATATGTCTTTTTGCGCTATTAAGCCTTTTGTAATATCATTTTTAAAGTTTCCAGCCTCCACTATAGATTGCAAATCTATTCCTTTAATTACTTCTATGTTATTTCCACTTTTTTTAAGCATCTTAAAACCATTATATTCTTTTGGGTTATGACTAGCTGTAATCATAATACCCGCATCAAAATCATAGAATCCCACACCAAAATAAAGGCATTCTGTGGGAACTTGCCCTAAATTATAAACATTAGCGCCCTCTTCTGTAATGCCTTTCACGAGACTATCAAATAGTACCGGGGAAGAAATACGGGCATCATAGCCTACGGCCACTTTTTTGGCACCAGTATGCCTAACAAACCCTCTGCCTATTTTGTAGGCAGAATCTTCATTTAATTGGTCGGGATAAACTCCCCTTATGTCGTAAGATTTAAAAATTGTTGAATCAATCATATATAAATAATACAGCAGAATACTTGATTTTTCAATAGTTATTTGCTATCATACAAGCACAATATACTTATATGAAACCATACGAATTAACATACATAATTTCTTCGGAACTAACCACTGGAGAAGCTGAGGCAAAAACAAAAAGTATTGAATCTCTTATCCAAGGCAAAGAAGGGATAGTTTTAAGATCTGAAAAACCAATTCCCAGAACATTAGCTTATAATATAAAAAAACAATCTTCTGGTTTTTTTGGTGTTTTGGAATTTCAATTAGAACCAGAACATCTTGGTGAGCTAAAGGAAAAAATACAAAAAGATGATAAAATTATTCGCCATATGTTTTTGATAAATAACCCTGTAAAAATACAAAAAGAAAGAAGAACAAGAAAAGAACCGCTAATATCAGATGAAGCATTTAGTGCCGTTGGAACTATAAAAGAAGAGGGAAAAGAGAAAAAAATAAGTAAAAAAGTTGAATTAGAAGAAATTGAGAAAGAATTAGAAGAAATTTTAAGCGAGTAAAAAATCTATATGAATTTAAATAAGGTATTTATTTTAGGAAATGTTACTCGCGACCCCGAAGTTCGCGCGTTGCCTTCCGGGCAATCTGTCACTAATTTTGGCATTGCCACAAACAGATTCTATACAGACGCTTCGGGCCAAAAAAAACAAGAAGCAGAATTTCATAATATTGTTTGTTTTGGAAAGTTAGCCGATATTAGCTCGAGATATTTAAATAAAGGGTCATTAGTTTTAATTGAAGGCAGAATAAAAACAAGGTCATGGCAAAATACTCAAGGATTAAAACAGTATAGGACAGAAATTGTTGCCGATGGCCTTCAATTAGCTCCAAGATCAATGGGCGGAGCGACGGCGGTAAATTCTGGAGGGAAAAATTTTTCCGACCCAGAAACACAAGAGTCAAAACAAAACGATATACCAATAATTGAGGAAAATTATACTCCACCAGCCACATTTGCTAATAATGAAGAAAATTCTTCTGAAGAAATAGATGTAAAAGATATTCCATTTTAATTTTAAGATAAATTAAAAATTATGTTTTGTTATTTTTGTCAAAAAAATATTAATAGTGTAGATTTTAAAAATACAGAATTACTGTCGCGTTTTATTTCTAGTTTTTACAAAATAAAACCAAGAAAAAAAACTGGTCTTTGTATGCACCACCAGAAAAAAATTGCCACTGCAATTAAGAGGGCAAGACAAATTGGAATGATGCCATACACGCCGAAATAGAAATCGGGATTTAAAAAAACAGCCCTGAGTTTATCGAAGGACTGTTTTTTGTTTTAAGCAAAAATATCCTTATTCCCGCTTAGGTATTCTAAAACTATTTTTGCTCCATTGCGAGCTTTTTTATTTGTTTTGCCACTTCTGGATTTTCTTTTAAAAAAGATTTAACAGCTTCTGTTCCCTGGCCTATTTTTTGACCTTCAAAACTAAAAAAACTTCCTGCCTGTTTTATAGCGCCACATTGTAATCCTGCACGAAATATATCTCCTGTTTTAGAAATTCCTTCGTTATAATAAATATCAAATTCGGCAGTACGAAATGGAGCAGCTACTTTATTTTTTATTACTTTTGCTTTCACCCTATTACCTATAATCTCATCTCCCGATTTTATCTGAGCTGTTCTGGTTAAATTAATTCTTACAGAGGCATAAAACTTTAAAGCTAATCCGCCCGGAGTGGTTTCAGGATTTCCAAACACCATTCCAATTTTCATTCTTGTTTGATTCAAAAATATAACCATTGTATTTGTTTTAGATACTATGCTAGAAAGCTTACGACACGCTTGCGACATCATTCTAGCCTGAAGCCCCATATGCTGGTCTCCAATTTCTCCTTCTATTTCAACTCTTGGCGTTAAAGCCGCTACAGAATCTATAACAATAACATCAACTCTTTCTGATTTTACTAATGTTTCAACAATTTGTAATGCCTGTTCACCAGAATCAGGCTGAGATATTAAAAGATTATCAATATTGACTCCAATTCTTCTTGCATAATCTGGATCCATAGCATGCTCAGCATCAATAAAAGCACCCACCCCTCCTTTTTTTTGAGCTTCAGCTAATATGTGTAACGACAATGTGGTTTTACCAGAAGATTCTGCGCCATATATTTCTATTATCCTGCCTCGGGGCATTCCTTTTACGCCAAGCGCTTGATCCATAGCAATAGACCCTGTCGGAATCACATCAACATCAACAGCCGAAACATCGCGAAGGTTCATAATAGCTCCTTCTCCAAAACGTTCTTTAATTTCATTTACCATATTCTCTATATCTTTATTGTGCTTTTCTTTTTCGTTTTCTTCTTTTTTTGTTTTTGTCATAATTTTAAATTTTTAAACTTTTTGCCATTCGGATTTACCTAGCTCTTCTGATTCATCAAGTCCGCTTGG
>CAYHHX010000010.1:16329-18452 GCA_964356545.1 uncultured Candidatus Saccharibacteria bacterium
AAACTTTTTGCCATTCGGATTTACCTAGCTCTTCTGATTCATCAAGTCCGCTTGGTTCTTTGCCTGGGCCAAATTGAATATCTGCCTTGTTTGCAAAAACATCTCTCGGTTTTGCTCCATCTGCTGGCCCTACTATTCCTTTTTCTTCTAACATATCAATTAATCTGGCCGCTCTTGAATAGCCAATTCTTAATCTTCGTTGTAAAAACGAAGCAGACGCTTTTTTAGTTTCCAAAACTATGCGTTTTACATCTTCAAATAATGGATCGTCATCTCCGCTAAAAAATACTTCTCCCTCTTTAGGCTCTGACTGTTCCAAGCTCTCTTTCAAACTTTGGGCAATAACAGCTTGAGGTTCATCGATTTTTTGACCTTGCTCTGCAACAAAGTCAGCTACTTTTTTAACCTCTTTTTCTGAAATATATGGTCCTTGAATTCTTGTAATTTTAGAAGATTTAGCAGACATAAACAACATATCTCCGGCGCCCAATAACTTTTCGGCTCCGGCTGTATCTAAAACTGTTCTTGAGTCAACTTGGGAAGCAACCTGAAAAGTAACCCTCGAAGTAATATTGGCTTTAATTAGACCTGTAATAACTTCTACAGACGGCCTTTGAGTGGCTAGCACTAAATGTATGCCAGTTGCTCTTGCCATTTGGGCTAATCTTACAATTCCAGCTTCCAGTTCTCTTCCCTTGGCCGCCATTAAATCTGCTAATTCATCAATAATTAAAACAATATATGGTAACTGCGATCCAGACACTACGACAGATTTATTTTGATTATAAGCAGTAATATTTCTAGCCGGAATTTCAGAAAAAACTTCAAACCTTCTTTCCATTTCTTTTATTAACCACTGCAAAGCGTTCATTGTTTTTGTCGCATCATAAATTACAGGGCACAATAAATGAGGTATATCATTGTAGTTTTGAAATTCTACTCGTTTTGGGTCAACCATAATCATTCTTAAATTATCGGGAGTTGATTTGTATAGAAGGCTTAAAATTAAACTATTTAAAAATATAGTTTTACCAGTTCCTGTAGAACCAGCAACTAACATGTGGGGCATTTCTGTTAAATCAGCATAAACCGGAGAACCGGCAACATTCCTGCCTAAAGAAATAAGTAAAGGAGTATTGATGTTTTGATAATTTTGATGGGCAATCAAATTTCTTAAAGCAATGGTTGACCTTACTTTGTTTGGTACTTCAATGCCCACTAAAGACTTGCCAGGTATAGGAGCCTCAATCCTAATTGGATGAGCGGCCAGCGCTAGTGCTAAATTATTGGATAATGTTGTAATTTTTGATAATTTTACACCTTCTGCTGGCTTAAATGCATATTGGGTTACCGTGGGTCCTATATTTACTTCCGACATTTCAACAGGTATCCCAAAATTTTCTAGGGTTTTTTTAATAAGCATTGAGTTCTCTTTTATATTGCCTGAAGTTGGAGGAGTCTCATTTTTAGAAAGTAAATCTAATGGTGGCAGTGTAAAATTACCCTTAGAAACTACTACTGGTTTTTTTTCTTTTGTATCTTCTAATTTTTCTTTTTTAAATAAAGATATTCTGGGAGATAAAGGAACGGATGTTTCAGATTTTTCATCTTCTGTTCCTTTTATTTTAAAAGAAGTTCCTTCTCGCTTTCTTAGTATTTGTGACATAAAAGACGGCCGTTTCTCTTCTTCTAATTTTTCTTTAGGTATTTCATTCCTAATAAACTGTAAAAATATAAAGAAACCTATTAAAATAATGGCCGAAAAGATAATATTAGCCGCTAAAAGCCCAAAACCTCCAACGAATAATTTTGCCATTAAAAATCCTGTCCATCCTCCCTGCATTTTAGTTAAATCCTGACTAGCTAAAATACCAGAAATACCTAAAAGAGTAACAGTAATAGCTAAAAACATAGCTAATGTTTTTCCTTTTTTTCTTGACCTCAAAAATATTAATCCTCCCAAAAAGAAAAATAAGGGAAGCGTGAAAACAACTTGCCCCACCAAAAACTTTGAAACATTTATAAAGATTCTCCCAGATACTCCGGCTTTATTCCAAAAAGAAAGACCCACAACTACAGCAACCAAAAACATCAAAATCGCCTTAATCCATCTTTTTGTCCAA
>CAYHHX010000011.1:0-18165 GCA_964356545.1 uncultured Candidatus Saccharibacteria bacterium
ATCCCAAAAATACCCCAGTCCCTTTTAAAGAGGAAAATTTGTGGAATGGCTATCCGGAGGAAACAAACGCGCCGTATGGATTAGCAAAGAAAATGTTATTAGTTCAGAGTCAGGCATACAGACAACAGTACGGATTTAACTCAATTTTCCTTTTGCCTTTGAATTTATATGGTCCGGGCGATAATTTTGACCCAGAATCTTCTCATGCGATTTCAGCTATCATTAAAAAAGTTTACGACGCAAAAAAAGCCGGCAAAGATTATATTGAATTATGGGGAACCGGAAAAGCTACTAGGGGCTTTTTATTTGTCAAAGACGCAGCCGAAGGCATTTTATTGGCAACCGAATATTACAATAAGTCAGAGCCGGTCAATTTAGGGGCCGATTTAGAAATTTCAATAAAAGATTTGGCAGAATTGATTTGTAAATTGATGGATTTTAAAGGTGAAATTCATTGGGATGCAGCAAAACCAAACGGCCAGCCAAGACGCTCTATTGATAATTCACTTGCCAAAAAAGAATTTGGTTTTGAGGCAAAAACAAATTTTAAAGAAGGCCTAAAAAATACTATTGACTGGTACGAAAAAACAAATAAGTGATATGCAAATAGTTATTTTGGCTGGAGGCCTTGGTACAAGGTTAAAGCCCCTAACTGATACAATCCCAAAACCGATGATTAGTATAAATGGTCGGCCTTTTTTGGAATACCAGATAGAAATGTTAAAAAGAAATGGTTTTGGAGATTTTATTTTATGCATAGGATATTTGGGAGAAAAAATAGAAGAGTATTTTAATAGTGGTAAAAGTTTAGGTATAACTATACGGTATGCTAAAGAAGAAAAACCATTGGGAACAGGAGGAGCTTTAAAAAATGCTGAAAAATTTTTAGAAGATGAATTTGTGGTAGTTTATGGTGATAGTTTTTTAGATATGAATTACGAAAATTTAATAGCTGATTTTTATAAAAGCAAAAAAATGGGAATGACGGTTGTTTTTAAAAATAATCCAAAAATAGTTTTAAATAATATTGAGGTTGCAGACAGAGGAGAAGTTTTAAATTATGATAAAAAGAATGAAGGTAGGTCAAATTACGTTGAGGCAGGAGTTCATATTTTTAAAAAAGAAGTTTTAAATTTTATGCCCGAAAATTCTGTTTTTTCATTAGAGGAAGAATTACTACCGATTTTGATAAAAAAGGGAGAGTTAAATGCTTATATTACCGATAAAAGATTTTATGATATAGGAACTTTTGAACGCCTTAATATTTTTAAAGATATACTATGATTATTTCAAAAACACCATTAAGAATAAGTTTTGTGGGTGGAGGAACGGACTTTGAAGATTTTTACCGGCGTTATCCGGGCAGGGTTTTAAGCACCTCAATTAATAAATATTTTTATGTTACTGTAAACCCGAGTTTTGATGAAATGATAAAGTTAAGCTATTCAAACATTGAATTAGTAGATGATTCTTCGCACATAAAACATCCATTAGTAAAATTATCCTTGGAAAAATTAGGCATCAAAAAAGGCGTTTATATTACTTCTTTAGCCGATATTCCTGCTCAAAAAACAGGACTGGGACTTGGTTCATCAAGCAGTTTTACGGTTGGATTATTACATAGTTTACATACTTTTTTGAAAAATAACGTATCAGCTGATATGATAGCAAGCCAAGCTTGTGAAATTGAAATTGATAAAAATGGCGCTCCTATTGGCAAACAAGACCAATATGCAGCAGCCTTTGGTGGTTTGAATGTGATTAATTTTAATTGTGATGGAAGTATTACGGTTGAGCCAATTAGTCTGTTGCCTAACATAAAAGAAGATTTCCAAAACCATCTGTTGATGTTTTTTACCGGTAAGGAAAGGTCAGCTAATCTTATTTTGGCAGAACAAAAACAAAATATTACAAATAAATTTGAATTTCTAAAAAAGATGTCAGATAGCGTGCCCATTTTTAAAAATGCTTTAGAAAAAGGGGATTTTGAAAAACTAGGAAGCATTTTACATCAAAATTGGTTGCTCAAAAAAGAATTAGCATCGGGTATTTCTAATTCTAACATCGACGAGATGTATCAAAAAGCTCTGACCGCTGGGGCGTACGGAGGAAAAATTTTAGGAGCGGGTGGCGGGGGATTTCTTTTAGTGTTAGCTCCACCCAAAAAACACCAGTCTATTAAGACCGCTTTGTCTGATTACAAAAATGTTCCTTTTAAGTTTTCCGAAGGCGGCAGTTCTATTGTGCTAAATCACTAAAAAATTGCCAAAAACCCAACGCCTGCCTACCGGTAGGCAGGGCTCAACAGTCATTACCACTGAGCCGTTATAAAAATTAAGATAAAATCTCAATCAGCATCAAACACACCTTTATCGGTGTGTTTTTTTATAGTATGATTAAACAAAAATTACTAAAACCTAATAAATAAAAAATATGAATCCATGGATGCAACTAAGTATTGATTATGCAAGTCAAAAAAGTTATTTGGATGATCTTTTTAATGTATATCCAACAATCCCTGAGGGAGTTCGTGAACTTGATCCGGTTCTTTGGCAAGGAGTAGAAAAAGCATTTGAAGCGCGAGATAATACAGCACTTATAAAAAGTCTCTTGAAATTAAACTTATTTCCCGTTAAAGATTCCTATGTTGCCTACCTGCGAAAGGATAAGAGTGCATTAGAGCGCAATCCTGCAACTTCTGCGCGACTTTCTGGTCGCTTGTATGAAATGGGACTTGATACGATTTATGCTCGTTCTTCTGAAGCAAAAGAGACGAACCGCCAAATTGGACCCCTTTTCAAACGATGGATTGCAAAGAAATCTTTAGGAGTTGAACCTCTTAAGTTGGATGAGTTTATGAAAACGAAAGGAAATGCTGTCTTAGATGCCAGTGATGCCGAAATGATGGCCTTCGCAAGACAACATTTGAATTATAGAAATAATAAAGGATTAGATTTTGTTGCTCGTTTTAATGGTAAGTATGTAATTGGTGAAGCAAAGTTTTTGACTGATTTTGGAGGTCATCAAAATGCACAATTTAATGATGCTATTACGACAATCAAATCAAAAAACGTAAAAGCAATTAAGGTTGCTATTTTAGATGGTGTTTTATATATCAATGGAAAAAATAAAATGTATAAAGCTATTACTGGAAAACTAAAAAATGAAAATATAATGAGTGCACTTATTTTGCGTGAGTTTTTATATCAACTTTAGTTATTATGTTTATATCCTACGATAATAAAAAATCGGAGAGAGAAATATTAGAAAATACTTTGGAAGCAAAGTTGAGTTTAGTTTCCGGTCAGGGTACGGGCAATAAACTAATCCACGCGGATAACTTATCTGCATTAAAAACTTTATTGAAAGAGTATCGTGGAAAAGTCGATTTAATTTATATTGATCCGCCTTTTGCAACAAATGGGCATTTCAAAATTAGTGAAAATCGCGCTAATACAATCAGTAGTAGTAGTGGCGATGCAATTGCGTATAGCGATACACTAGTAGGAGCAGATTTTTTAGAGTTTTTACGTGAGCGTTTAATCTTTTTAAGAGAGTTATTATCTGATCGAGGTTCAATTTATTTGCATATTGATTATAAAATTGGGCATTATGTAAAACTAATAATGGATGAAGTATTTGGTCGAGAAATGTTTAAAAACGATATTGCTCGTATAAAGTGTAACCCTAAGAATTTCCAACGCAATGCCTATGGAAACATAAAAGATTTAATTCTTTTTTACTCAAAATCTACAAACTCAACTTGGAATGATCCAAAGATTGCCTTTTCTGATGATGATGTAAATCGACTATTCAAAAAGGTAGATAAAGATGGAAGGAAATACACTACCATTCCCATGCACGCACCCGGCGAAACTGCAAACGGTAATACTGGCAAGGAGTGGCGAGGCGTTAAGCCTCCCAAGGGTAGACATTGGAGGAGCGGCCCAGCTCTTTTTGAGGAATGGGATAAACAAGGACTTATTGAATGGTCTATAAATGGAGTACCTAGGAAAAAGATTTTTATTGATGAGAGGAGTGGTAAAAAAATGCAAGATATTTGGGAGTTTAAAGATCCGCAATACCCAAAATATCCCACAGAAAAGAATATTGATTTATTAAAGTTTATAATCAATTCTTCTTCTGATAAAGGAGATTTGGTACTTGACTGCTTTTGTGGATCGGGCACTACGCTTGTGGCAGCGCAGGAACTAAATCGTAACTGGATTGGTATTGATAAATCAGAACACGCAATTAGGGTAGCTAAAGAAAGGTTGCAATCAATACCTACAAGTCTTTTCTCGAGAAGTAATTTTGATTTTCTCACTGAAGCTCAAAATATTGAAAGTAAAATTGGTACATATCCCTCAAAAACTTTTGCTGTTCATAAAGGGTAAAAATACTATAAATTTATGAAGAAAATCGCTAAAATAGTAGTGAAAAAATAATAAAAGGTGTCTGACCCTTTTTCCTTTAATAAAATAATAGAATGGATAAAGAAAATCATATAGCAATCTGTATAAATGAGGCAAGTAAAAAAGTACCTGGCACAAAAGAGTTAATAGTAAAAAAAGTAGAAGCTTTTTTAGTTAAGAGCTATAGAAGCGAGTTAACAAAATCGGATATACAAAAAGTGTCAAGAGAATTAGTCGAACTACAATTGGGGGAACTAGAGAAAAAAGGAAATTATGAACAGTAAAATTAAAAAGATAAGTGCTAATTGGTTTCGGGGATTTTCTGATGTAAGACATATCGAGCTTAGCGATAAGTCCTTAGTAGTTTATGGAGAGAATGGTTCCGGTAAATCTTCTTTTGTAGATATAGTAGAGTATATTATTCGAGGTGGACAGCTTGAACATTTGCGTCACGAATATAGTGGGAGACGACAGGAGAAAGGTATAATCAACACACATAAACCCACCGATCAAAGTAGTGCTGTTCAAATAGATTTTGTAAGTGGGTCTGTAATAGGGGCAAAAATACTATCAAATGGCAATTGTACAATTACGCCAGAGCAGAATGACTTATCAGTTTTAGAGTCTCAGCGAGTAATATTGCGACAAGATGAAGTCGCAGATTTTATTAAAGAGACAAAAGGAGAAAAATACTCATCTTTATTGCCTTTGCTTGGATTGGGTAATTTAGATACTGCAATAGAAAATCTTAAAAAAATTGAGAAAGATGTAATAGATCAGACTAGCTTAGAATATAAAAGGGGAGAGATAAGAGAAGTACAGGATCTTGCAAAAGAAAAATTCGGCGTAGGTGAAGCGGGTAAAGAAGCCATATTCACTGAACTGGAAATATTATTTAAGAAATACTGCCCCTTGGAGACCTTTAGTTATAGTGATGAAAAGGAGAGGGCGACACATTTGATTTTAGAAGCATTGAGTGAAAAATTTGAAAAGTATAAGAAAGAACAAGAGATTTATAGCGACTTATTATCATTATCAAAATTAGATGTTCTACATCGTATTTCGGAAGTTAGGACAAGTTTTATAAAACTTGCAAAATCAACTGAACCACTGATTACTGAAAGATTGGAAGTTTTAGAAAAAGCATCAACTTATACTTCGAAAATAGGAGAAGATGGTGAAGTCGAATGTCCAGCATGTGGGACAAAGGTGTTTTCACAATATTTTAGGCAACACGTTAAAGATGAATATGCGAGGCTTAAAGATACGCTAGATGATTTTAAGGTGTATAAAAAATCAACGGATAATTTATGTGGGGATCTTCAAATATTGAAGAATTTATTTACCAAGGTAGCTACCAAACAATGGAGAGACGCTCAAGATTCAGTAAGAGTCGGATATGTTGGGTCGCTAGATATTGCCCAATTGAGATCAAACTGTTCGGAGGAAGACTTGAATGGAATTGAGTTAAACATAATTCCACTAATTGGTTCAGCTACTAACGCGATAAAAATAGTGCCTCCCGAAGTAAAAGAGCTAGTAAAAGATAATGAATGCGTTGAAGTAATTAAAAAGTTTGTTGAAGCGAAAAAGATAAATGAATTTATTATAAAAATTGAAGGGCTTATTGCTTTTATTCGTGAATTACAAATAGTGATAAGGGCAAAAATAAAAACCCAATCATCAACTGCTATAAGTGCAATTTCTGATGACATAGCTCGAATGTGGGAGATTCTTAATCCAGAAGAATCTATAGAAGGAGTACAACTCTCTTTGCCAGCAGATCAAGATAAAGCAATCGAGATAGGACTCAAATTTTATGGAGTTGAACAGATGTCGCCTAGATTGACTTTGTCTGAGGGGCATAGGAATAGTTTGGGGCTCTGTATTTTTTTGGCAATGGCAAAAAATGTAGATAATAAAAATATACCGATTATACTTGATGATATTGTTGTAAGCTTCGACCGCAATCATAGAGGTAGAGTTGCGGAATTACTTGAAAGAGAATTGAAAGATAGGCAGATTTTACTATTTACACATGATAGAGAATGGTTTATTGAGCTTAAGCATAAACTAGATCTCGATCAATGGGAACTTAGAGCATTAATGCCATGGAAAGATCCTTCTACTGGAATTAGATGGTCTAATAAGGATACAAACTTTGATGATGCTAAAGCTTATCTGGAAAATAATCCACCGGCTGCTTGTAATGAGGCAAGAAAAATAATGGATACGTGGCTTCCATTGTTTGCAGAGAAAATGAGACTCAAAATGCCATATCTTTTTAGGGAAAAAAATGACAATAGGGTGGCGCATGACTTTTTACAAAGAATTTTATCTGATGGTAAAAAATGCTTTGTGATTAAGAGTGGAGAAAATGTTGCTATTTATGAAGAGGGGCTGAAAAAAATAAAGGAAGTAGATCAGGAATTAATTGCTATAGCCAATAGGGCTTCACATACTTATTCTGCAACGAAAACAGAAGCTATAGATTTAATAAATAAATGCGAAGTAGCTTTGGAAGTTTTCAATTGTAAAAATTGTGGAAAGCTCGTAACGCAAAAAGAAGACACTAATGGTGAGCAAGTTCAATGTGAGTGTGGGCAATTAAAGTGGATATATGGGAAGGCTTAAGCTCTTTATCTAATATGAAAGAAACGAGAACAGCCACTATTTTCCCATGAAGTGAAGGAGGGAAAATAACATTGTAAAAAATAAATTTATGAATAGTGTTTTGGTTTTTATTATCGGGGTGGTGGTGGGTGGTTTTGTGGTCCGGTTTTTTGGTGGGAGAGATAAAATGTCGGGAGAAGGGAAGGGTGAAAATCTGATTGAAAAACAGGCGGAGGAAAAGAGGCGCAATAAAGAGGCAATTTTAGCCGCCTTCACTAAAGTTTCGGCGAGCCAAAGGGGCTTGTCTAACAATGATGTGGAGAAAATGCTGGGGATATCGGATGCCACGGCGACAAGGTATTTTGATGAATTGGAAAAAGAGGGTAAGGTAAAGCAGGTGGGAAAAACTGGAAACGCTGTATATTACGAGAAAGTGTAAGTTAGCATTAACGGCTCAAGGGTCCGCCAACTGGCGGATTGAGCCGTTGGAATAAACAGAATAAACATGAATCACCTTTCAAAAAAAAGAATATTAATTACGGGTGGTCTGGGATACATTGGCTCAGAAATTTTTAAAGTTGCCAAAGATTATTCGAAAGAATGTTTAGCTATAGATAAATTGGCTTCTAATAATGTACTGAATCTTGACTTAAAAGATGCGGCTAAAACCCAGAAAATAATAATTGATTTTAAGCCCGATGTTATTATTCATTGCGCCACACATTCGGCTTTAGCCTATCGCGACCACTTATTAAATTCTTTTCAAGAAGATTTTTCTGCTACAATTAATATACTTAATGCTTTGGCTAACATGCCGGATTGTCGTTTAATTTACTTTAGCTCTTCATATGTTTATAGCGGGTTGCCTACTAATCAGAATTACGATGAATACACGAGTTTGGTACCCAAACATAATTTTGGCATAGCCAAATCCTTCTTTGAACAATTTATCTTGAAAATTCATCCAAATACGGTTATATTTCGTTTATGTTCGGTATTTGGGCCAGGACAAGCACTACATCCGAATGTTATTTTAGCTTTTGCAGAAGAATGCCTTAAAAATAACTCTCTTACAGTGTGGGGTAAAGGAGAAAGAAAATTACAATATATTTATATTAAAGATGTGATTAATATAATTTTAAAAAGTTTTTCCGCCGAAGGCGGATTAGTTGCCGGTATTTATAACTTAGGAGGAGATGATTATATTTCTGTTAGAGACACGGCTTTAGATATTGCAAAATTTTTTAAAGTTAAAGTTAATTTTTTAGAAAATAAACCCGAGGGTGAAACTTTACCGTTTTTATCTAACCAAAAGATTAAAAATGCCATAAATGGTGACTTATTTACCCCGTTTTCCGTTGCTCTCAACGAATATTTAAAATCGTTAAATAAAATATGAAGAAATCTATTAATAGTGATGTAGTTAAATCTTACGAAGCTTATAGAATTCGCGTTGCCAAAGAAACAATTCCTTGTTATGAACCGTCGGTTGGAAAGGAAGAATTGCGTCTGGTAACCGATGTTATACAACGCAACTGGTTGTCAGAAAATAAATATACGCGAGAGTTTGAAAACCGTTTAGCTAAAATTTGTGAAAGAAAGTATTCTGTCGCCTTTGCTAATGCTACCGCCGCGCTTATTTCAGGCATGAAAGCATTGGGCATTAAAGAGGGCGATGAAATTATTGTCCCCAGTTTTGCTCATTCTGCCGACCCTAATTCTATTGCTAATAGTGGAGCCACGCCGGTGTTTGTTGATGTTGACCAAACCACCATGTGTCTAACTAAGCAAACAATTGAAAAGGCAATAACTAAAAAAACTAAAGCTATTTTATATGTTGCAGCTTACGGTAATGTATCGGATTTAGATGCTATAGCATCTTACGCCAAGTCTAAAAAAATATTTTTTATTAATGATTGCGCTCCCGCTTTATTTGGAAAGTATAAAAATAGGCAAATCGCATCGTATGGAGATTTTTCTGTACTATCATTTTTTGCTGATAAAACAATAACCACGGGCGAGGGAGGCATGTTGCTTTCTAATGATATTGCTTTAATTAACAAGGTTAATATGTTAAAGCACGACGGACGTAAAGAGCGAGGGGTAGACGTTATTGAATGTAAAGGTTATAATTTTAGGATAACGGAATTACAAACGGCTGTGGGAGTAGCTCAGCTTGAAAAAGCAGATTATTTTGTTAAAAGAAAGAAAGCAATTTTACGATCTTATGAAAAGAAGATTTCTTTAATAGGTGCTGTAAGATTATTTAAGTTTAATCCTGATGGCGATATAGTTCCCCATCGAGTAGTAATTTTTGTTCCTAATGCTAAAAAATTAATTGCTTATTTAACTCCATTGGGAATTGGAGTGCGAAGTATGTTTATGCCCATGCATTTAATGCCTGTTTACAAGGCAGGGGGAGATTTTCCAAATACCAAAGAAATATTTAAAACAGGGGTTTGTTTGCCATCGGCTCCCAGCTTAACTGATAAAAATATAGAATTTATTTACCAAAGTATTAAAAATTTTTATAAATGAAAATTCCAGCTACTAAACCATACTTTTCAGAAGATGATATTAAATTTATTACTGAAAAATTTCAGGATATTTTGCATGGAAAATCGTTTTTATCTAATGGCCAGTATGTAGCTCAATTTGAAAAAGAGTTTGCAGCATATATTGGAACAAAGTTTGCCGTAGCTTGTAGTAGCGGTACTTCGGCATTGGAATTAATTTGCCGGGCTTTAGATATTGCAGGGAAGGAAGTAATTTTACCCTCAAATACTTTCATTGCTACAGCTAACGCAGTTTTGAATGCGGGAGGCATACCGGTATTTGCAGATTGCGCCGATAATATGTGTTTGGATGAGACAGATGTTATAAAAAAAATTACAAAAAATACCATAGCTATTATACAAGTTCATATTGGCGGGATTGTTTCTGAAAGCACTTTAAAGTTAAAAACAATATGCGAGGAGAAAAGATTATATCTTATAGAAGATGCCGCCCAAGCTCATGGTTCTAGTTTAAAAAATATAAAAGCAGGGGCTTTTGGGGTGGCAGCAGGTTTTAGTTTCTTTTCTACAAAAGTTATGACCACTGGTGAAGGGGGAATGATTACTACTAATGACGAAATGTTAGTAGAAAAAATGAAAGCAATGCGAGAGTTCGGTAAAGTTAAACAAGATATTTATATTAATTATCATAAATACATAGGATATAACTGGCGAATGCCAGAAGTAGCTGCGTTAATGGGTTTGCGACAGTTGTCGGCACTGGAAAATTTTATTAGAAGACGAAATGAGATTGCTAAGATTTACGACCAAGAATTAAAAGAAGTTTCAAGTATAAAAATTATAAAACCCGAATTAGAGTCGATTCATAATTATTTTAAATATATTATTGTTGTCAAAAATCATGACCGCCGTATTGTTCATAAGGAATTGGAGGCAAGAGGCATTCAACCTTCGGGATATGTTTATGAGTTGCCATTACACAAACAGCCAGTATTTCCTTTTGCTAATAATTTAAATTTGCCAAAAACAGAATATTTGAGTGCTCATCACCTTTGCTTGCCGATTTTTTATAGTATGACTGACCAAGAAGTTAAATTTATTGCACAATCGTTAAAAGAGATATTAAAACCTTAAAGAAGATGCCACTAGGCAAAAAAAGAGCCATTTTTTTAGATAGAGATGGCATCATAAATAAAAAAGCTAAAGAACATGACTACATAAAAAATTGGGGTGAGTTTGAGTTTTTGCCTGATGTTGCAAATGTAATAAGTAAATTGAACGAAAATTTTTTAGTGGTGGTTATTTCAAACCAGGGGGGCGTGTCTCGGGGTATGATGACGCTTGATGATGTACGTGTAATTCATTCTAATATGAGTTCGGAGCTTAGAAAAAATAATGCCATCATTGATAAAATTTATGTTTGTCCGCATTACACGAAAGAAAGTTGTGTATGTCGCAAACCAAAGCCGGGTATGATACTCAAAGCCGCCAAAGAGCTGAACATAGATTTATCAAATTCCTACATGATTGGCGATAGTTTAATTGATATTGAGGCCGGTAAAAAAGCTGGTTGTAAAACGATATTGCTTGCACCTCAAAATAGTATATTAGATATTTTGCATTTTGTTAATTAGTAGTTATGCAAATTTATAGAGTATTTTTCCGAGATATTTTCCAAGTCTAAGATTAATGCCAATAAATAATATAATTTTTAGTGCCATTACTTTTATCCTCAATAAAGTAATGTTCTCGAAAAAAGCTTGGAAAATTTTAAAAGAGAAAGAGTGATTGATAATATTTTTGGCTTCTGACTCTTGCCCTTTTATCAAAAAATTCATGGCGCACAACGTATTATCAAAATCTTTTTGGTAAAGGTATTGGCGTAGTTCTTTTTTAGTTATAGTTTTAATGTATTGCCGGTCTTGCAAATAATAATCCATGAGCTTAAAATAATCAGCTTTACCGGTGCGTAGTTTGTTGTACTTTTTGCCTCTGCCATCAGTTCGCCAATGAATCAACTTTTGTCTTAAAATTCCAACAGGATATTTTTCTAAAATTCTTAGCCACATTTCCAAATCATCTGACCCTCCAAAAGGGCCTTGGTCATCAAATAATCCCACTTTATCAAAAATATTTTTGCGTATCATGCAACTTGGTGTTAGTAAAAAATTGCCATTTATCAAAATGGCGCCGAAAATTTCACCAAACGCATAAGTATTTTTTTCTTTTAAATCCCCAGGAAAAGGGTATTGGCCAATAATACTATCATGTTGATCAATAATATTACCTTTAGTGAAAACTCCAGCAGCTTCTGGGTGCTGTAATAAAAATTCCACTTCTTTTTTTACGATGTCTGTTTGGTAAAGGTCATCTTGATGGCAAAATACAACAAATTCCCCCTTAATTAAGCCTGATTTGAGTAGGCTATTACAGTGATTAAAAAGAATATCGTAGGTTTTGGTATTTTTCCCTACAGGAATATTTTTTACAGTAATATCAGAAAATTCTTCTGTGTTAATGGTGGGGACATTTTTACGGATAATAATTTGTGGATATTTTTTGTGAAGCCGCTCAATTACATCCCAGGTATTGTCACGAGAGCCGTCATCAGAAATAATTATTTGGCAATGCTGATAACTTTGGTTGATTAACTTTTCAAGGGATTTTTCAAGTTGCAAAGCCCAGTTATGGGTTAATAAACACAATGTTACTAATGGATTTTTTTCTGTCATATGATTTCTTTTATTATTGTATCAGAAAAATATTGCGCTGAAAATAAGTATGCCTTGTCACTTTTTAAAAAGTTTTTAATATTGTTTACATAACTTGCATATTCTTGATTTGGCATGTATTTAAGATATGTGTAGAGTTTTTCGTAGGTGTCAAAATTTCGTTTGTCAATAAAAGTATTTATCGGAATGTAATCAGTAATATTTTGCGCGCCTAAATAAATAGGTACGCATCCGGCCAAGAAACAATCAAAGATTTTTTCAGTAATATATCCTGGTATATTTTTTATATTTTCATAACAAATCGAAAATTTATACTTTTGATATGTTTGGTTTTTTGATATTACTTTGCCTTTGTAAGAAGGGTGATGTTGGGCTAGTAATTTGGTTAAAAAATTTAAGCGGTTAAGTCTGGCAATTTTTATTCCCAAAAATGTTCCTTCAAAGTGATATTTATTCCAATCTGCGCCATATAAGTCAAAATCTTGTGGATGGTTTTTTTCAAACCATTGTATAGCATGTATTCTTTCTGAATAGAGCTCATTTGGGTAGTTTGAGCTTTTATTTGAAGCTATCATGGCGCACAAGGCGTCTTTTTGTAGCCTAAAGTTAAGTTCAGGTGGGATATAATGAGAATACTGTATTTTAATGTATTTTTTAGCTTCCCCTGAGGAATTAGAAGGACTGTCTATTAGTTCATCTGACCAGGTGAATATTTTTTTAAAATACACATGATTTTTTTTAATATAGTTGTCGGGTTTTATCAGGGTAGATTCTAATAGTATAAGGTATATGTTTTTTCCGCCAGAGGCGGATCCGCCTCTGGCGGAAAAGTCGTTTTTTATTAACTTTTTAAAGTATGGATTGCCAAAGCCCGGAAATTCAACAAACACTATGATGTCGAATTTATTTATATTATCAGTATCAATAGTGGCCACGCGATGGCCCATTTTTTTTAATTGATTAGCCAGCAATACAAACGGATAATTTAAATTGTCGCCAATAGCAGAATCTGCCTTGGTGAGCATATTATTTTTATTGTGGATTTTGTGATGATTGTAAAATCCAATGTACATACCATTAAGTCCCTTGATGGGTTTTGATAAATTCTTTAAAACTTTTGGCGTTGTTATCTTTTTCTGAAACAATTGCCTTACCTTCAATTTGCCAATCAATATGTAAATCAGGATCATCCCATTTAATTTGATATTCAAAATCAGGGGCGTAATCGTTATCCATTTTACAAATAATCATAGTATTATCTTCCAATGCGCAGAGGGCATGAGCAAAACCACGAGGAATATAAGCCATTTTTTTATTTTCTACAGACAAAATAACACTATCCCATTTGCCAAATGTAGGAGAATCTTTTCGTAAATCCACGAATACATCCAAAGTTTTTCCTTGTACGACCCGAACTAATTTGGTTCTGGCCTTTGGAGGTAATTGAAAATGCAAACCGCGAATAGTTCCTTTTTTTAGAGAAAGATTATGGTATTCTTCAGTCCATTTTTGATCTATGTTGTATTTTTTAAATTCATACTCAAGGTATGTTTGCATAAAAAATCCGCGAAAATCTTCTTCGGTTTCTAATTGAATTTCAAAGACTCCTTTTAATTTTAGCTCTTTTATAGTCATATATTTAATAAATATGATATGATATTCAATAATGAATAAAGATTTAAAAAACAATATTGATATTTCAAAGCTTTCGTTACAAGAAGTAAAAGATCTTACTGTAGTTTTGCTCAATAAGATTGCGCTTAATTACAATCCTCAAAAAGGATTAGGTACCGAGCTTTTTAATGCAATTGCGCGTCTTAAAGTCACCATGACTCCCGAAATAGTATGTTTTCGTAAAAATGTAACGACCAATATCTTGGAAGTCTATCTTACTTCTCGCGCCCTATCAGATACCGCATATCCGGGTCAGTGGCATATTCCTGGCTCAGCAATGCGGTCCACGGAAGAAATTGAAGATGTGTTTTTACGCCTAGAAAAAAAAGAAATCGGTCTTAATATAGTATCAAAAAAATTTGTTTTCCATTTTAATAACCCCAAAGAAGTGCGTGGTCATTTTTTTTCTTTAGTATACTTTGGTATTCTCAAAGAAGGCGAGGGTTTGGGTAAGTGGTTTTCTGTAGATAATCTTCCTTTAAATACCGTAGCACATCATCGCGATGTTATGATTCCCTATGCTGTAAAATTATTTCTCAGTTAACGTAGAAGTTTTTGTACCACTGGAATGTCTCTTTAATTCCTTGTTCAAAGCTTGTTGCTGGTTCCCAGAGTAAATTTTTTTTGGCTTTAGACCAGTCTAAATACTGTTTTGGTATTTCGTTATGGGGAGCGTGCAGTAGGGTATATTTGATTTTTATACCTAATATATTTTGTATTTTTTCTACAAGTTCAATTCCGTTAAATACATTATTGCTGCCAAAATTAAAAGCTTGACCTTTATAAATATCAGTTTTTTGGGCTAAGGCTATGCAGCCGATACTAATATCTTTTACATGCGTATATTCTCGTTGCATACTTCCTCCGCCTCGCAATAAAAGCTCCTTATTTTTTATTAATGACTCCATTATTTTGGGTATTATTCTTGAAAGATTATAATCTCCGGGCCCATATACATTGGAAAACCTAGTAATAACAATAGGCAAGTCATACGTTTTAAAATAGGTTGTGGCAATCAAATCAGCAGCTGATTTTGAAACATCGTAAGGGTGATCCCCTTGAAGAGGATAATTTTCTGTATAAGGAAGTGTTTCTGTTTTGCCATAGGCTTTGTCGGAAGATACAATAATTATTGATTCAATGGTTCTGATATTTTTACATATCTCCAGCACATTTACAGTTCCCATGATATTGGTTTCTATCGTGAGAGCGGGGTCTACATATGCCCGATAAACAAGCGGCTGGGCGGCAAAATGAAAAACAATATCTGGGCATTCTCTTTCAAAGATGAGTGCCATTTTTTTGTCCAGGATATCAGTTTTATAAAATTTTGCTTTTGGGTGCAATGCCTCTCTTTTTCCCGAAGAAAGATTGTCAATCACTACAACCTTATTATCATGATCTATTAAGTCAGAAACCACATGGGAACCGATAAAACCAGCCCCACCGGTTACTAATACTTTTTTATTGGTGAGTGTAGGGGTCATTAATTGATTTTTGCTCGAATAAGTTATATTATAATAGAATAATTTTAGCTTAATTGCAAGGATTTTTATGACCCAAAATCAAAAAATTATCGTTGCTTTTTTTATTCCCTCGCTTGAACCCGGTGGCACAGAAAGAAATGTGGTTAATCTTGTTAATAATGTTGACAGAGAAAAGTATACATTGTCGCTTGTTTTGGGAAAACCAGAAGGGGAATTTATAAAAGAAATAAATAAGAATATTCCCATTATCAATTTAAATACTTCTCGCAGTTTAGGGTTATTTTTTAAACTAATAAAGTATTTCAAGTCGGAAAAACCAGATATTTTTGTTTCGGCTTTTCCCAGAATAAATGTAATCTGCATAGCTGCTAAAATTTTTGCCAGAGTAAATACAAAAATCATTATTACTGAACATTCAGTTTTTTCTTTATTACCAGTTATTGCTAAAACCCCTGCTCGTAGGCTTTTTGCTCGTTTTTTTATGCCCATCCTGAGTCGTTTTTTATACCCCAAGGCAGATTCAATAGTTTGCGTTTCACGGGGAATTGCCGATGACCTTGCAAAAATAGTTGATATTTCCGATAAAATAAAAATAATTTATAATCCTATTATTAACGATAAAATATATCAATTGGCAAATGAGTCGGTAGACCATCCTTGGTTTTTTGATTCCAAAACTCCTATTATTATTGCAGTAGGACGCTTAGTGGAATGCAAAAATTATCCAGGGCTTTTTAAATCTTTTGATTTGGTGATAAAAAGTCGTTTGGCCCATTTGGTTATTTTAGGGGCTGGTCCAGAAATGAAGAAGCTAACAGCTCTTGTTCAAAAAATGAATTTATCCCAACATATTTCTTTTTTTGGCTTCCAGAAAAATCCATATAAATACGTAAAAAAAGCATCGGTTTTTGTATTATCATCCTTGCAAGAGGGATTTGGAAATGTGATAATCGAAGCAATGGCTTGCGGGACGCCTGTGGTTTCAGTAAATTGCCCTACCGGTCCAGGCGAAATAATAGAAAATATGAAAAATGGTATTTTAGTTCCGGTCAATGACGAAAAAAACATGGCCTCTGCAATTTTAAGAATTCTCAACGATAAAAATTTGGCAAAAAATTTTTCAATTGAAGGCCAAAAAAGAGCCGAGTTTTTTTCTGTCAAAAGAAGTGTTCAAGAGTACGAAAAAATTTTTCAGCTATTAATGAACTAAAAAATAATAATGAATATTTCAAAAAAACAGATATTTTACTTCATAATAGTTTTAACTATTTTGTTTTACCTAATAAGTTTTTTTGATAAGGCTTCAGCTACCGGATTTTTACTACTTTTATTTCTGACTTTTGCAACATTTTTTATAATATATAAAACGGGCGTAAAAGATAGGGGGATATATATGGTTTTTTTAATGGCCATATTAGTTCATCTCGGAGCCGTTTTATTTATTTATTATAGTGATTTTAAGCCATTTGGCGGAGGCGCGGACTTTCAAAGTTATAATAAAATAGCCACGGAAATAGCTCATAGATTTTGGCAGGGAAATTTTTCATTAGACGGATTATATACAGAGCATTTTTTTCCTGTTTTAATTGGTATTTTATATATGATTACACTGCCTAGTATGATTATTGGCCAGATTTTTACCGTTTGGTTAGCCGCAATTTCTATTTTACTGGCTTATTTAATAGTAATAGAAATAGGCGGAACAAAAAAAATAGCTTTTTTGGCAAGTGTTATTATAATTTTTTATCCAAGTTATTTGTATTTTGGCAGTGTATTACTCAAAGACACGATAGTTATACCGCTTGCTTTGGCGGGAGTTTTATTAATGTTAAAAATAGCTAAGAATTTTTCATGGATTAAATTTTTGTTATTTTTTATTGTTTTAACCTGCCTAATTAACTTGCGTTTTTATATCGGATACGCGTTAATGTTCACCTTTATTGTGTCTTGGCCACTTTTATCCAGATTGGTAATTAAAGAAAAAGTAATATGCTGGCTGACCATTATTTTTATTTTGGGATTTTCTCCTCAAATTGTGGGCAATGGATATTATGCCTCCGATAGCTTTAAAAAACTCCTTAATCCTAAAAGCATCACGTATTATAGAGAAGTTGTGTACAATAATCTACCTTCTAATCCTCAACCAGAACCATCTATTACTCCGCAACCAATCACTTCACAGCCGATCACCCCGCAACCAACAAATCCTCTGGTAGTTTTGCCCCAACCAGTTATCGTGTCTCAGCCAAGTCCGCTCCAACAAGAACCACCACAGCAAGAATTTAATGGTGGCGGTTCAAACTTTGAATTAGAAACTGGGTTTAACGGAGGAATTCTTAAATTTTTAAAAAATTCTTTCCAGTCTTTCTTTTATAGTTTATTGGGTCCCTTTCCGTGGCAAATTAAATATAGCAGACAAATTGTTGCGTTAGGCGAGACAATTCCATGGTACTTATTGATAATTATTTCTATATATGGCTCTATTAGATTTATCAGGAAAAAAGGTATTCTATACTTTTCGAAATTTTATAAGTTTAGTCTACCTTTGTTGATGTTTAGTATTTTGGCGTTAGGGGCTCTTTCCTTATTTATAAATAATTATGGGATTATTGCGAGAATCCGTATGCCAGTTTTTATCTGTCTTATTTCAATGATGTTTATAAGTTTTAATGATGATATAGAAAATTATTACAAAAAAATATATGAAAAAATTTTTAATAATAGGAGG